>CAYGFI010000003.1:0-90368 GCA_964349045.1 uncultured Chitinophaga sp. | reverse complement strand
ATAGATTCAACTCCCTTGAGATTGCCGGGGGTCATATTCCAAATCAATTTATATCGTCCATCCGTTACCGCACGTTCAGAGAGGTGTGGGTCAATTTTGAGATCATCACGATTGTTGAACACAAAATAGGCTTTGTCTCTGTGGGTTTTGGTTTGGCCTTTGATAAGAGGCAAGAGGCTTTTTCCATCAATGGAATTGGGTACTTCTCCACCTGCTGCCTCGATCAGAGTGGGTAAAATGTCACAATACTGCGCAAGGGCATCAGTTTCGAAGTTGGCTATGTAAGACTCAGGCCATTTCATTATGCAAGCAGACCGTACTCCCCAGTCATATACTGACCATTTACCTCCGGGCATTCCGGCTCCGTTTTCGTCTAAAACAATTATAGCCGTATTGTTATCTAATCCGAGTTTATCTAAAGTGTTCTGAGCCTTTGCAACTTGCTCATCGAAAAGCCTGATCTCTGCCAAATATTCCCGATACAAACGCCTTGTCTCCTCTGTATTTACAAAATGTTCTGGCAGTTTCAAATCTTCTGTTTCCCATGGAGAAGTGTCGCCGGCATCCCAGGGTTCGTGAGCGTGTATAGAAGCTATGACAAGACAGAATGGTTGTTTCTTATCACGTGACATAAATTCTTCCACACCGTCCCAGTTTTCGGAAATCGGAGATCTTGATGCGCATTTAGGTTCAAAGCCATCTACTATCTCGAACGGATAGACCGAAACAGGGCTGAAATGCCTCTTCCCGGTCAATCCCACTCTATATCCCAGCTTCTCCAGGTATTGAACCACACTGAGCGTTCCTTCATTTGTTGCCATGTGATTGCGGTAGCAGCCATTTCGTTGGGGTTGTAATCCGGTGTATAGTTCAGCCCTGGTTGGAGCACACATTGCTTCTGAGACAAACATATTTGTAAAACGTATTCCTTCTTTAGCCAACTTATCAATGTTTGGTGAAGTATTTGGGTTAGGAGAACCATAACACCCTAAATCGTGAGCGCTGATATCATCACCTAAAATGATCAGGAAATTAGGTTGCTGAGATATATCCTGTGCCCTTATGCCACGATGGACAAGGATTAGCCCGCAAATAATACAGATTAGAAGGCGGACCTTCTTATTCATGTGTCTTTCTTGTAAAATCATTGTTCTAATTTTTAAGTTACTGGTTAAACGTTTATTAATTCTCTCTTTTTAAGCAGACAATAGTTTTTATTATCTCCATGTGATTTTCCCCTTACGTAACGAGACATCCAAAACTACTGTGGCATATTTATAATCCCGGGTGTAACTATATGGGCCGGTCTTTTTTGCCGGGCCTTGAGGAGGACCCAGTCTTTTATCAAATTCCGGATAATCCGGTGCCCACAGCGATTTATCATCATGAACCGCATGAGTTCCGGCATACCCGATGTAACTGTAATCTGAGGCCATAATAAGAGCAATGGAGAGTTTATATTCAAAAACCGCTCTCATCTCTTTTTGCTGTTCCGGCAGGGTTTCATCCCCCATTAACGTATAATCATCAAAAAGGTGGACTTTGGAATCTCCATCCTTGGTATTTTTTTCAAGTGGAGGCGGTGGATAATGAGGAGACAGATTGAAAACCATTATTTTTTGGGGATCTTCCTTCTGAATCTGTATAGCTGCATCAATCGCCCTGACTAAATGAATATCATATACGTCTGATGATCTCTGCTCAATGGCTTCAAGGTATGAACCGTGAAAATAGACATCAATGTAGCTTTTTAAACAATCGGAATAGACTGAGCGAAATGCGTTGCAAATAATTATCCCTTTTGTCCCATTTCTTTTGATGTTTTCACTTAATAAATCATTCAGGTGCTTATTATAGGATAAAAGTTCTTCTTCGCTAGTTCCGGTCGCATTTACTCTGGGTCCATATGGAAGCATTGCTTTAGCAATGGCATCAATGAGGATGCCATCGTATCCGGGGCTTGTCAGCTGGCTGGAAACATTATTGAGCCACCACTCGCGCATTCCCGGTATACGTAAATCGTATAATGGCCTTTCTGCCTGTGCTCCCGTTCTACCATGAGTTGTATATTCTCCGGTTTTCCTGTCTTTAAGGTGCCAATCCGGATGTTCTTGAAAAAGCTGTCCGGAAAACTGATCCTGGTCCAATGCCAGGTTACGATAACCCAGAATAATAATATCAGGATTTTTTTCCCGGAGTCTTTTAATAAACTCAGGATTTCCCGTTGATCCGTCACCAGGCGGTGCTATTTGAACTAAGTCAAGTTTGGCAAGCAGTGTTAGTTCTTCTTCTGTGTAGTCTCCTTTCCCAGATGTGTTCTTGTGAAAATTCATAAACCTGGGGATATCATCCCAGTTGTGTCTTTCTTTGATAATATCCGGCAAAGGTGGTTTACCAAGAACCGAAACGTCAGGCTTGATATATGTATCGAATCCATAAAGCCGCTCATAGTCACTTACTGGAAATTCTTCACCCGGTATAATAGTTTTTTCATCGAGCCGCTTGATGGTGTCCTGGGCAAAAATTCCCACGGAACCCATCAGCATTAATAATACGAGTAAACTTTTATGTTTCATGAGATTTAAAAAATAATTAGAACTTAATAAAAACTTTTACATGCTGCAATAATAAACACCAGTGTGGCTCTCCTGCTCAAAGGTCTTATAATTCAGTAGACTTCAATATTAATTGTACTTTCCCTTTACGCTCCGTTTCAGGCCGGTACTGTGCACTGTAATTCCCCCAGCGCAAATGATAATCCAATGTGTCTAGTATGAATAGATAGTAATTCATATCTGCCGCCTGGTTGAATCGACCTGCAATATTTATCCCATTTCCATACACTGTAAGGGAGGTCTTTGATTCTTTATCTATGAGACTGTATTCGTAAATGCCAAGTCTGGCTGCCCTGGCAATGTTTGGCATCAATTTACCCTCGGGAACATTCACTCCCTGGTAAAACCAGTCATGTACGTCCATCTCCCATGGCTGGTCAGGATATTGGCGGTATACAGGTTTCTTTTCTGTAAACATTGGGACCCGACCACTTAATGCACCAAGATGCCCCTCCGGATAATAGCTCCAGTATCCTTTTCGTTTCCATGCCAGTTCATCGATGGCATCATTCATCTGGAATTTGATCCCTGCCTCAAGGGTAAGTGGCCCCTCGCCTTCCCGAATTTTGTTTGGAGTCTCCAATGCCGGAATATTGCTGAATGCATAATCCACGTCCAAACGGCCATTATTACCGATTATATATGTGTAGCTTGCCTCAATTTCAGCGTAATTTCCTTTTACAGCCACATGAACAATATTATTTATTTCGTCAATCGCAATACTCTTAAGCTTCCATGTTGCTAGCTCCGGACCATCGTAGATTGTTGTCATTCCACGAACCTGGTTGTTCTCAGGACTCTCATGGAAATATTCCTCGAGTTGATATAAATGAAGGTAGGGACCCACAAAGGCCTGTTTGACTCCAGCTGTTGTATAAGATTCAAAAAGGCCTGTTTCCATGTTTATATCGAAGGTAAATTGCTCGCCTGAAATTTGAAGTTGATTCCCGTGTTTCTCTATCTGTGCTCCCCCGTTCAGGAGATTGATGGCTGCCGGTTCTTTATTGCCTATGGCAATAGTGTATATATCTACCACACGCTGGTATGGGTCGAGGAACTCAATTCCTAGCTCCGTTCCAGTCTGCCAGTTGTCAGCAGGAATCTTTAGCTCGCCAGTAGCGTGTGGAGCCAATGAAGCGCACTTCACAATCTTGCTCTTTCCGTTATAGCTGACTTTCATTGAGATTTCGCCAAGGTCCGTATGGTCGAATCGATTTTGTACGGGTAGAACCAGTGGTTTGTCTTCTTCGAATGTGCTCACTTCTCTGGTCAACAGTTTAATGGGGCTATAGGCTTTTTTTGTATTCCAGAATTCGGGTTTTTTACGGCGCCATTCATCGATAATGCCCCAGCGTGCAACGCCGAATACATTACCGGTACCTACAGGAGTTGCCATCCGCACGTCCTCCGGATTTACAAATCTGTGTGGCCCTTTGCCGGTAATTTTTATCGGATCCGGCAGATAGGTCACATCATCAATATAATTCCAGATTGCTCCTCCAATGCTGCCATCTGCTGGAAATAAATTCGTCCAGGCCTTATCCAAACTGCGTCCCCAGTAGTCCCGTCCATTTGGATCATGAATCCATTCATTTGCCCCATGTCCAGGCACATGCATCCACTCGTCATAAATCGTTGGCATCTCCACCTGTGTAAAATCTCTGTTCCATTTCGGGTAGTGTGAACTTTTCACATCGTAGGATTCATGTTTGTCGTCCTCCTTCATCTGATAAGATGCAATCACCGGTCGCGATGGATCGAGTTCTTTGCAGAGTTTATATGATTCCAGGAAGTTCAGGCCGTAGACACTCTCGTTTGCGGTCGACCAGATGATGGCTGAAGGATGACTGCCGTAATTAAGTAGCATTTCTTCGAGCTGAGAAAGGAAATGTTTTGTTGAAGCAGTATCGTCCTGCATATCCTTAGAGGGACGAATTGACTTGCCTGCATCGACGATGGCTGATTCGACAGTTACATAAATCCCAAGCTGGTCGCAATTATCCAGGAGCCCGGTGCCGGGTGGATAATGTGATGTACGGAAAAAGTTCAGGTTTGCTTCCTTCGCCAGCTCTGTATCAAGTTGTTCGTATTCACTTGTTGGTACTTTGCCTCCTGTTGGATTAGATAAGTGTCGGTTAGCTCCACGCAATTTTACGATCTTACCATTTATCAATAAGTTGTTGCTTGTGTCGAAGCGGATGTCTCTGAAGCCAATCTGTTTTGAATAGCTTGCTGTTGATTGACCAGGTGCCTTTACGGTGATTTCGAGCCGGTATAAATTGGGGTGTTCTGCATCCCATTGAATTGGTTTTTCAACGGGTACAGTGAAGGAGGCAACTTCCTTATCAAGGGGAATGGTGGTATTAGGTAGTTTCACCTCTTTGCCGGAAGGATCGAACAAGCGAAATGAGGCTGTAGCCTTTTTCGTTGGAGACGTAACACGTCCGACGACCTTGAGTGTTGCATTTTGAAATTCGTCGTCGAAAGGTGATGAAACAATTGGTAATTGGAAGAATGTCATGGGGCGGGCTCTTAGTTCTACACTCCTTGTTAGGCCCCCGATTGCCCTTTGAGCTTTGCCGTTGAATGAAATTTCGCGCTTTAAATCTGTAACACGTAGTGCGATCCAGGATGATTTTCCGGGCTCTACGTATTCCGTGATGTCGCAATCCCAGGGCGTAAATCCACCCTGATGAGTTGTGACTTCCACTCCGTTCACCCACACCGTTGCCAGGTTATGCACTGCATCGAAATGCAGAAGGATCCTTTGTCCTTTATAATCAGCAGGGATCTCAATCTTTTGCTTGTAGGCAATAGGCATGTCGGTATCAAATTTAAAGCCCTGTGCCCAGATGTCGCCCGGTACTGCGATATCTTGCCATGAATCTGGATCGATGTTGTTCTTCCAGAATTCTGCAGGTGGATTCAGACTGAACTTCCAAACGCCATCAAGCGAAATCCGCGCCTGTCTGACACCTGAGACCACTACATCTCCATTAAACTTGCTCTGATTTTTCGATCCTGCAAATGAATTCTTTCCTGCAAAACACAATAGGAAGAATGCAGCAGACAGGATTAAATATTTTGCTTTCATACGTATAAATTCATTTTATTAGTTTTCTGGATAGTTGAGCATACCAACGTCGTATAAAATTTTCCATGAACCATCTTTCTGTTTGCCCCAGATATGTAATGCCTTGAATCGTTCCATTGTAAAAACGTCAAAAGCAATATCTCCCTCCATTCGGATTTCCAGGTATTCCCGGTCATTTTTCCAGACATTCCTGACAAAGGTTTTTGTACTATCCTTACTTTGATTGGCCCGCTCTTCGAAATAGCGCTTTATTTCTTTCCGATCCCAAACATAGGGTTCGGTATGCAGCCTCTTGGCATTTTCTGCAAAGTAGGATTCTACACTCAGAAAATCACCGGCAGCCCATGCATTTTCATAATCTTCTATCGTCTGCATTAATAAAACCTTTTCCTTTTCCACGTTGTGGCATCCGGTAATTGACCCGATTAAAAGAAGGATTGTTAAACAGCTTAGAATTGATGAATTAAATTTCATTTCATGTGTTTAAGTTACTCGCCCGGAAATAGATTTTCTGATCCTATAAATTTTCAGCAATTACTCGTGCCACTTCTTTTCCCTGCTGGGTGTAGCCTAATTCATTATAGTGAACATTACCGGGGGCTAAAGCCCATGCTTCAAGATGTGGGAAAGTGAAGCTATATAGGTCATTTATTGCAATCTCTGGATAATTTGCCAATACTTCCAATGCGGCCTTGTTGTATTTAATGCTATCACCTTCGTACCTGCCATCTGCATTTGCAGGGACTGGAGTTGTTGTGGCAAAAACCAATTTTGCTTTTGGATGATTCTTTTTCAAATACTCACAAATCTCTTTCATATTAACTTTATATTCAGCAATTGAGGAGACCTGTTTTCCATTTTCTTTTTCTAATTTATTATCCTTAAGGTATTTTAAGTCGTGAAGTCCAACATTAAAATGAATTAAATCCCATTTGAAATTCCATCCTCCCTCTAAATAGGGTTGAAACATCGTTTTTTGCATTTCATTCATATTTGGGATGAAATTCTGGCTGGAGCCTCCGTTTTTATGCAAACGGAATACAGAGGCTTTGGATGTCAGATTTTCTCTTACGACCTGAGTATATGCTATTGAAATTGAGTCACCGTATAAAAGCACATTGGGGATTCTCTTTACCGGATGAACATATTTAAAGGCATCATTTCTGGAGGCTCCAAGTTTACCGCATAATTTCTCCCAGGTCTTCCGGCAAATTTCTTCGTCGCATTTTTTGTTACCTGCACTTGCAAATACTGCCGGAGCCATACCTATACTCAAGGCTCCCATAGCTAGTGTTTTTATAAACTTTTTACGTTCCATATTTAGGTTTTTGTTAGTATATTATTTTTATTTCAAAGCATGTTAATTATATGCTTGGCAATTTATTTAAAATCAGAGTTTATCAATTGCTCAGATCATGCAATTCATTGCTTGCAATGCACACTTCAGGTACACTTTTAACAAGATTTGAGCAATATAATGTATGAATTTGATAACGAAATCGCATTGATTTCAATTTTAATAGTCATAATAATCCTTATTTTTGACAAGGATTCGCAATCTGAGAGCAATAGATACCGCAAACTTTTTATCAAATTTGTTTAATACAAAAAGCTTGTTGGGATGAGAACATGTTGGAGCAACTCGATAAATCAGGGGAATTGGGGGTCAATATTAAGGGAGATTTTATGCATCTAAATAATTTACTTTTCAAGAATGGTTAACATGATTAAAGCAGTTGTTTTTCAACTGATTCTTTGTACATCTGTTTCTGCTGCCACATTCTACGTCTCACCTATGGGCAACAACAGCAACAATGGAACTTCAGAAAACACACCTATTCAGGTAGTGCAGTTTGCAATTGATCAGATGAATGCAGGTGATACGCTAATCATTTTAGACGGTTTCTATACAGGAACACTTCATTTGAAATCTGGAATTACAATACAGGCAAAGCATCCCCGAAAAACTGTTTTTAGTGGCGCAGTGCCCTTAACCTCAAGCTTTGAGAAGCATACGGACAAAATTTATAAGACCAGGGTTGATCAAAGCATTAAACAGCTCTTTTTTGACAATTTGCCCATGACCTGGGCACAATGGCCTGATATAAATTGGTCTGAAAATTGGGATTATAGTAAAAAGTGGGCATTGGCTGCAAAGGGAACAGGCCCGGGGGTTCTCACCTCTAATGACTTTAGGACTGTTGCAGATTTAGATTTGGTGGGTGGCTCAATTTTGACAAGGAAAGGCAATGTAAGAGCAATAGAAGCAATAGTATATATACGATATTTGTACAATAAAATACACGTGTAATAATAAAAGGCCTTGGTATTTAACGTCTTGAAAATAGTCGGACACTTATAAGATAAATAAAAACCATTTTTCATGAAAAACAGAAATAAAATAGGATCATTCCTAATGATGATAATGCTTATTGTGGCCTTTAAACCAGATTTAAAGGCTCAAGATTCAAAAAATACAGAAACAGGTCATTCGTATATCAACAGCGATGGGACTATCTTCGTTCCTAAGGACTTCTATCCCAAGTTTAGCTGGAACACCACTCCCTTGTATTTCATGTTTCAAGATAAGGATCGGGTATTGCACCCCGAGGAAGTTAGTTTTATTGCGGCGAAAACAGATTTCATATGCATCGAGAAGTCACATGCTTTGACAACCTTGGGTGCTGCAGAATTAGGTGCAAAGCATGAGGTGGCGGCCTTTAAAAAGATAAAACCCGACATGAAGGTGTTGTACTATTTCAATTCCGCCTATGCCTGGCCCTACACCTCTTACAACCAGAATTTCACAAGGGATCGCATTGACGCGCATCCTGAGCTTAAGAAATTCCTCATTGTAGATGAGAAAACAGGTGAGCTGGCAAATCGGGCAGGTGTTTTCTTTTTCAATGTGCTGAACCCTGAGTTTCGCACATGGTGGGCCGAAACGGTTGCCAAAGGTGTCAAGGAATCCAACACTGATGGGGTTTTTATTGATCAGATGCACGGCTTTAATAGCCTGCGTCCGGACAAGCGGGAAGAAATTGAAGTAGCCATGGGCGAGATGATGGCCGATCTTAAAAAGAGGCTTGGACCTGACATAATTCTATTGGGGAACAATGCCTGTAATGACGATGCAAAATTTGCTTATCCCGTTTGCGACGCAATTATGTTTGAAAATTACGCCGCCGTACGTGCCAGCAAGGAAAACCTGCTTGTTGAATGGGGAGATATGCTAAGAAATGCCAGGGAGGGAAAAGTTTCCGTTTTCCGCCTTGGTGTTGAGGGGACGGGACGCGGAAATCTGAGGCCTCAGGACGAGATGATAGAGTTATCGAAGAAGAAGTTAGAATTTGCTCTGGCATGCTATCTGATCGGGGCGCAGCCTTATTCTTATTTTATGTATAGTTGGGGGTGGTTGTTGTCAACTGGTCCGCTGGTGGACTACCCCGATTTGCATAAACCACTCGGTGCTCCCAAGGGCGCTTACAAACAAACAACACCTGATGGCTGGGAGTTCACACGTGAATATGAACATGCCAGCGTTTGGGTGAATACAGAAAGTAGAAAGGCAAAGATCACCTGGCGATAAGGATCTATTAATTATAATATAGCAGAGCGAGTTTCCGGCGTTTAGTTTACTCGGTATCTTAATAATATAATATCAATGCGATGATTAAACACCATTTATTAATAATCCTGACCCTTTTTGCAGGAAGTTTCTTTTGGGCGCCTGATAATCGTGAACAGGTTCGAGCCATTCGGAAGCACGAAGTAGGAGAGTTGTCGCAAAACTTAGAGTTTAAAGATGTTAGCAAATTTCTTCACAGCCGTAATAATATCATCGAATTGAACGAGATTCATAACGTAATGCAGATTCTTGGCGATGGTAATGGAATCTACATTCGTGGAGCAGGTTCAGGCAATATTATCCGTCGGAATTACATTCATCACTTGGTTGCAGAAACAGGAAAACAGAGTGGTATCAGAACAGATGGTCGCTGAGATGCTCTTGCAGAGTCAGGATTACGTGGTGGCCCCACTGTTCCATGGCTGCCACAAAATGACTGTTTTGCTGGGGAGGAATCACCCAGCCCTTTACTCTCCAAGGCTTAAGTTCGTTTTTTTTAAAACCTTTCTCACTGTTTCATGCGAAATATCTTCAACGTAATCCAATTCTACCATGCAATCTGCCAATAGTCTTAATGACCATTTGCCAAATCCTTTAGGTGGTTCACTGCAGGCTATCGAAATTAACCGAGCCTCAGTTTCCCCATCAACCTTTTTGCGGTATTTCCTGCTTGTGGGGGCAACGCCCAAGGCGGCATCAAGACCCTCCATTACGAAGCGTTGTTTTACCCTGTCAATGGTTCGCATGCCAATCTTTAATACTTTACAAACCTCTTCATTGGTTTGGAGGCTTTCTATAAAGGGTCCCTGGTCAACATTAAGCAAAATAATAGAATGGATGACCTTTTTGGCAGTATGGCTGCCCTTCCTGGTATTAGCCATCAATGATTCTCTTTCTTCCTTTGTTAGGGTTACTTTGTACTTTATCATAGTGTTTTTTGACAAAGATACAAAATTATTTAATACGTCATACTATTATTGACATGACGCTAGTGAAATAGACTGATTATGAAAAATATTTCAGAGCATATCCCTGGATTTTTAGTCAAACGTTGCCCAAAGTCAGGTCGAATTGTTAAAATCCGCTTCGATAATATTTATGCCAAACTCCTATTTCCGTTTGTGGGAATTCTTGCCATCGTCTGGTTTTTAATACGGGTAATTCCAAAACCAAGTCGAATAACTTACCCTTGTCAGCAAGTTGCTGCAGGAATAGGAGGTAGTTTTTTGTTTTACCTTATTGGTACTTTTACTTCTCTTTCTATTTATACCCAAATTCGAAAAAGAATGAGCAAAGCAGTTGCTTGGGTATTTATCGTGAGTGCAGCAATGATTATTTCTGTTACCTGGGTTGTTGCCAATTCACAAAAAATTATAAACCCTGAAGATAGCTTTATCCTTTGCTCCACTCATCCCGAAGGAGCTAACGAACCAATAGGGATTGGAAAAGGTTTATTCCCGGGCCGTGTTGTGTGAGTTCGCGATACTGCTTCTACTTCTTGGGATGGTATTGAAAAAAGTTGGTGGGACGATATGCATACCAACCAGAAAGTTGTAAGCAGTATGTTTTCACAAATGTTAAAAACTTATATAAAGAAGGATTGCCTAGCGATATACGGGTACATAGTTACTCACTTTGGGACTATCACATAACCAATAAACTTGGGCAACCAAGTTTTTCCCCATTTATCTTTGGTCATAAAAGTTTGGGAGGAAAAGAACTGCTTTATCTAATTGATGGAATTTTTACATCGAAACGAAATGAAGTTGGCATGATAAAATTTACAACTCTCGATAACGATTGGTGTTCAAGCCTTTTCATTTCACAAGATCCAGTGGCCATTCAATCGGTTGGTACGGATATCCTTTGTAACGAACCCAATGTAACTGATAATAATCCTTCTTTTATTGAGGATTTAGATAACTTTCTGATTGAGTCTGCTCTCGCCGGAAATCCTCCCTCCGGATTCAAATATGATCCGGAAAATGATGGTACCTTCATTCAAGAAAGTTTTGGTGTACATGAACACTGGAACAATGCCAAAGAACGTAAATATTCCAGAAATTTGGGAAAGAAGGAAGGTATCGAACTAATTACTGCAGGGGCGGATCACTAGCACTACATTATCAAATATTGAAAAACACAAGATTGTGTAGCTCAAAATAAATTTTACCCGGGCGCCCACTGAATATTATTAACCTATTGTTGTTATTTTCATTCGGTATCTGTTCTAATAACCTGGAAAGAAAATTTTGAAAACTATAAAACAAAAATTTGCGATATGTTTTGAGAAAAATAAGTAGAAAAAAGACGGGATTATTATTGACCTTTTTGAGCTTGCTTCTATCAGTTGCTTCAGCCTAGAAAACATAAACTACAGCATCGTCGAATGATGAACTGGTGGAATGGTTCCGTGAAGCAAAATTTGGAATGTTCATCCATTTTGGTTTGATGGTTCGGCAGGTTTTAGGAATGCCGATAAGAAGCGCCTGCTCGGACAGAAGGAAATAGTGGATATGCTGAATTCCTACGGGGCGATATGCAACAGTCGTTTGGGTGATGACGATGCTCTGTGCTTCGTTAACTATTTGAGCATGGGAGACAATATGATTCCGTCCGGAAACATTGGTGTTGATTTCGAATCTGCTCAAACAATGAATGAATCCTGGCATTTCAATGCAGAGACAAGGAATGGAAATCTCCCGAGGTATTACTATTTAAATGTGGTTGATTGGCTAAAGAACGGCACCTTCAACCTAAATGGACTTAACAATAAGATTCTTAGTGCCTCACTTCATGCAAATGGCAAGCCCCTTGATTTTCAAATGAAATTCAACCCAGATGCTGGAATACATGTTTTTACAATCTCAGTACCAAAATCAGCTCCTGATCCTTATGTTTCGGTGAATGCACTGACCCTTGAAGGAGAGGTTTCGATGGATCAGGCTATGTTGCAGCAGGGCAACGGTACTGTGATACTTGATGGCTATTGGTCCACAATTCATGATAAGGAAATCATTGCTAACAAACCTCAACACCCACTGGATTTCAAAATGTTCACAATTTTTCAAAAGAGTGATGGGATTATGCCGGCCAGGGGAATATAAATGTCAGTTTTTAACAAGCTTATGCAGAATTTGAGCAACAGACACTTTTGTTAATTCACGAAATTTGAAGAATAGAATTAAAATACGAACTATGAAAACCTATCTTCTTATAATCGTTTGTTGTTACTCTTTATTAAATATTTTAGCGAGTGATGATCCCAAGATATTGACGGCTTACAAGGGAACAACCCCTACTTTAGATGGATATATCGGCAAAGGTGAATATGCCGATGCGGAATTTTTGGAGGGTGTAGCAGGATGGTTTTCGGATACAAAAGTTGCGTCGACTGATTCCCTGGATCTTTCGGTAAAAGTATGGTATAAACATGATGGCACCTATCTGTACTTTGCATTTGATGTAAACGATGATGTTCTTTTTGGCTACGATATAGAAAAATGGGCACCTGATAAAAATCCAAATGCAAATGAGTTATCATACAAGGATGGTGGATGGCCCTATTTTTCTGACGGACTGGAAATGTTTATGAATCCTGCCAACAAATGGAGCTCTGATACCAAAGCCGTCGGAGACGGAACAGGCTGGCAGGTATTATGCAGCACACTTAAGTCAACTTTGGGCGGATTTGAACATGGTGGACTAATTGAAGGGGTTCCTTATAGTGAATATGCCTGGTCAAACTATAAGAATTGGATTGAAAAAGGCTTTATGAAGGCTGCTGTCAGAATAAAATCAAAAGAAGAAGGAAAAGGTTACGTTGTAGAATGGAGAATAAGTCCAGACCCATGTTTACAAATTGACAAGGAGCATTTTGTAGACTTAAGAAAAGAAAGCAAAGTAGGAATCAATATCGAATTTCAGGATCTGGATGAGAAAAAGAATGGAGATTCCGACTTTTTTCACTTTCGCCATGTTGACTATCTAGCCAAAGCAGATGGTTTAAATAAGTCTCATTTTAAGTCTTTTGCCACACTTCTTATTACTCCGAAGTCAATTAATAATGATATAAAAAAATGAACCCCACATGATTGATGAAAACATAAACGTAACCTTATAATAATCAATCATGTGTGGATCCATTATCTCAATAAAATCAATCTTGTTATAATGAAAAACAAAAACAACAAACTATTTCTCGTATGTATGATTGTTTTTGCCTTTACAAGCTCATATGTACTAGGAACACAAAATTCTTCAACAGAGAAACCTAATATCATTTTCCTCTTCGCAGATGATTTAGGTTTGGGTAACTTAAGCTGCAATGGCAGCAGTAACGTTAAAACACCCTCACTTGACAAACTGGCAATCGAAGGTACTCTTTTTACACAGTTTTATGTCGCAGGATCGGTTTGTTCGCCCAGTCATGCAGGTATTATGTCTGGGCACTTCCAAGTGTATGGACATGCGGTGAACAGGCCTCCAATGATTGCTGTGAGAGAGGGAGATTACAAACTATTGATAAATCCTGATGATAGCCGGGTGGAACTTTATAATATTATTACCGACCCAAGTGAGTTAAATAATTTTGTAAGCCAGAAACCAAAATTGGTGAAGAAGTTAAGTGAAAAGGCCAATACATGGTTGAATGAATTACCAGAAAGCCCATGGGACGAAATAGCCGGACAAAACGCTTGGAATTGGCCTAAACAGAAGGAATAAATCTAATGTTCAATAAATATTACATAACAAAGAAATGAACCAACATCGTTTAAATTTCAAATTCGCAAAAATGCAGCATTTCATTTTTGTCTTTTCTTGTTTATTGTTTTTAAGCTACTATAAATATAGTAAACAGAAGGAACCTGGCAATATAAGTGCAGTTAAAAGACCAAATATTCTCTGGATAAACAGTGAAGATAACGGATGCTACATAGGGTGTTATGGTGACAAAGTCGCCCAAACACCCAATCTGGACAATCTTGCAGCACAAGGTGTACTTTACAGCAATTTTTTTGCTAATGCTCCGGTTTGTGCTGTGGCACGAAGTTCCTGGATCCTTGGTATTCCGGCTGTCAGCACCGGAACCCAACATATGCGCAGCAAATTCAGGGTTCCCGACTCACTGGTTCCATATGTTACCTTATTGAAAGAGGCAGGATATTACGTAACAAACAATGGCAGGACCGATTACAATAATTCCACTTTTGATTCTGAAATCTTTGATGAATATAGCAAAAGAGCTACTTATACAAATCGGCCTGAAGGTATGCCTTTCTTTCACATATATAATATTCTGGCTACTCACGAAGGGCAGATCTTTCCATGGCATTTCGCCGGTGAAAATTCTGAGCCCAAGACACCTGCAGAAGGGATTATTGTACCTCCATATCAGGTGAATACTCCTGAAAATATTAATGACTGGCAGCGGGTTTATGATAAAGTTGCTGAAATGGATACTCAGGTAGGCAAATACCTTGCTGAACTTAAGGAATCTGGTGAAGCAGATAATACAATTGTTGTTTACTGCCCTGATAATGGAGGAATAACCCTCCGCAGCAAACGTTATGTATATGACAGTGGTACACGTTTACCATTAATTATTTATGTGCCTGAGAAATGGAAACATCTGGCGATTGGTGAGCCGGGAACAACCATAGACAGACTTGTTCAGTTCATTGATATGCCTCGCACTTTTCTTTCACTGGCTCATGCAGAAGTACCTGATCGCATGTCGGGGCGTATTTTTATGGGACCTTCCATGGAGCCTGCACCGGAGAACGTCTTACTATTTGCTGATCGTTTCGTTTCGACCCCGGGTATGAACCGGGCAATCACCGATGGTCGCTGGAAATATATCCGCAATTTTGAGCCTGACCGACCCCGCTTTCAGATGATCACTTACCCACTTTGCCAGCCTGGGCAGCTTTCGCAAGTGAGAGAATACAAGGCTGGGAGAACCAATCCCATACAATCAGCATTTTTTCTTCCCCAGCCTGCCGAGGAACTTTACGATACACAAACAGATCCTTACGAGATTAAAAATCTTGCCGATTCTCCCAAATTTGCTGATAAACTGAAGGTGATGCGCCATCAACTTGATATTCAATTGCTGACAGTGCGTGATGCAGGATTTATTCCTGAACCAATGCTGGCAGATATTGATCAGGAAAGTTCTTCTACTATTTACGATTTTTGTCAATCTACTGAGCATTATAATCTTGATGAAATCCTGAAAATCGCTAACATAGCCCAACAAAGGGACGTGGGAATGATCCCAAAATTAGTTGAGAACCTGCAGCATAAAGATCCTGTTATTCGATATTGGTCAATATTAGGACTACGTATATTGGGACAGGAGGCCAAACCCGCACTGAAAGACATTGAAAAAGCCCTGGAAGATTCGGACCCAAGCGTCCGCATCACTGCAATGATAGCATTGGGAAATTTAGGACAACTTGATAAGGCTTTGGCATTGCTTATAAAAGAGGCAAGGGCAGCAACTACGGATGCGCAAGCAAACTGGGCCCTTGATGGTATAAAATACCTTGATTCTCCCAAGGCAATTGAAGGTATTAGCGAGAAAGAGCTTGTAAGAGGACCCGACTCACAAACGACCTTCCTTGACCTTGCAAATGGAGGTACGATGTACCAACCGGCCCGTTATACAGAACCCCCTTACAAATAAATTTAAAATCTGAGCAAGGTACATTGCCAGATATTCTTTAAATTACATAACATTTTTTTGAATTCAAATCAGACAAAAAGCAACATGAAGATCGACAATCTTTTTTTTGTATGCGCCTTAGGAGTTTCATTACTTCTCACAGGATGTAATAACGAGGATTCCGCTGATTATTATGTGTCCAGGGCCGGAAATGATAGCTGGGATGGTACAGCTGCTAAATATATAGGTGGAACTAAGGGGCCCTGGAAAACACTTGACAAAGTGAATCAACAGATGCCACTACTGGAAGGCAGAATTGTGCAATTTCGCAGAGGAGATCAATTTGAGGGCTCACTTGAAATTAATGGTGACAACCTTCGGTTTGGAGCTTATGGCGAAGGAGAACAGCCGGTTTTGTCAGGCGCTCGTTTCCTGGAGGGGGACTGGACTCCGGTTGCTGGAAGAACCAATTTATATAAACAAGCTCTGCCCTCTGATATAACAGACGTGACCCTGCTAATTCGTGAGAATATATCACTGTCTCTGGGGCGTACCCCAAATGGGGATTTATTGACAAACGATGCGTTTTATGATTTCAGCACCCGCACAATGACTTCGGTTACCGACCCGGAATTAAGCAATGCAGAAGAACTGGCCGGGGCAGAGATTATTCTGCGTAAAAATGTATGGGCCTATGCTGCCTATCAAATCAGCTCAATTGAAGGAACGACCGTAAACTTTTATAATGACCAGAAGCCTACCGCGAAAAAGGGTGATGAGAATCTGGAAGAGGCCGGTTATTTTTTTCAGAAACACATAAAAACATTGGATGTCGACGGGGAATGGTTCTTTGATGTAAAAAATAACAATCTCTATCTTTATTCAGATACACAGCCCGTTTCAAAGTCTTTCCAGTATTCGGTCAACCCTGTCGTAGTAAATATTAACAAAGCTAAGGATGTTGCTTTGGAAGGCTTAAGAATTGAAATGGCCGCTTATACAGGGATAAAAGTTGCCGGCAGTCAGAATATCGAAATAAAGTATTGTGAGATAACTTTGTGCGGCGAAGAAGGTATTTCTGTTGAAGCCAGTACTGCACATATTGAAGGAAATAGCGTAAGCGATTGCCTCAGTGCCGGTATCCGCACCGGTGGAGAAGGCCGTGTTGTTGTTACACGTAATAATTTGACAAATATTGGCTTGATCGCCGGACGCGGCTCCGGAAGAAACGGTATATATCTCCTGAGCGGAAATTCAGAAGCAAGCTACAACAGGCTAAGCAATATTGGTTATCTTGGAATCCAGCATATAAATGGAAGGAACCATGTTTACCGAAATGTTATTGATCATTATAATCTGGTAACCTTCGACGGGGGAGCTATTTATACCCACAGCGATCAGACGGGAAGTGTTGTTGAGGAAAACATTATAATGAACGGGATGCCCAATACAGTTGGACTTGGAAAAACAATTATCAGCATGGAAGAACCCTTCTCCACAGGCATTCAGTTGGACAGGGGAACCATAAATCTCGTTGTCCTCAACAACACCATCATCTTTACTCAAATCAATCCCCAGGATCGCGGAATCCACATGAACTTTAATTCCCTGGATAATTTAATAAAGGGCAACACCATCCTGGTTAAGGGAGCAGGAATTACTACGCTGGATCGCGACCCATATGATCGGCCACCGGGGGAAGCATCACCCCCATCCATGTCGGGGAACCGCTATGAAGAGAACATTATCGTTAGCACTTCTACAACGAATATAAAAGCCAATTATGGTGCTTTGACTGCCTTTTCATTGAAGGAAACCGAACAGTGCGATGTTGAAAAACAAGGCGTTTTTCTCAACAATGTCTGTGCTTTACCATTTAAAACAGAGAAGATCATTAATGAATACCAGTTGAATTGTAATCCCGGTCGCACACCCTCTGATAACTGGTTTGATACTGCCGAAGAATGGAACAATGCCCGTGAATACGCAAGCGGCAATCTTGATGCACCGATAAAAATTGATGAAGCACTCGCCCCTGAGGATTTCATCCAGATATTTTATAATGATTCGGAGAAGGATAAGTCTTTCCCTTTGGTAGAAGGGGATTATCTTGATCCATGGGGTAAACCAGTATCAGGTTCTGTGACCGTTGCCCCATGGCGCTCGACGGTGTTGTTCAGGAAAATCTAAAATTTCATGATGTAGTAAAAAACTTCTCCTGGAGCCAATTTTAATTGAATTAAATGAAACCCACATGATTGATGAAAACACATAAGTAACCATATAATAATCAATCATGTGTGGTTCCATTCTACCTTAAAAATAAAAATTCTTATAGAATGAAAATTAATTTTCTATGCATAAATTAGTTCTATCATGAAAAAAGACATCACTTTCATTAAATTATTACACAGTGCTTGTGCAGGCAGATTTCTAGTGCGATACACTTTAGGCTTTTTACTACTCCTGATTGGGATGCTCAACGCGTATTCCACTGATTATTATGTGTCCAGGACAGGAAATGATAGCTGGGATGGTGCAGCAGCTGAATATAAGGGGGGAACTACGGGGCCATGGAAAACACTGGATAAAGTGAATCAACAGATGGTGCTTCTGGAGCGTGGTAGCGTACTTTTTCGCTGCGGCGATCAGTTTGAGGGGATGCTCGAAATTAAGGGGAATAACATTAGGTTTGGAGCTTATGGCGAAGGAGAACGGCCGGTATTGTCGGGCGCTCGTTTCCTGGAGGGGAATTGGGCTCCGGTAGCCGGACGAGCAAAAGTGTATAAACATGCTCTGCCCTCTGATGTAAGTGACGTGTCCCTGTTACTTCGGGAAAATAAATCACTTCCGCTGGGGCGCACCCCAAACGGGGATTTAATGACAAACAATGCTTTTTATGATTTTAGCGAACGTACATTGACATCGGTTACAGATCCGGAATTAAGGGATGCGGAAGGTCTGACAGGGGCAGAAATTGTTCTGCGTCAAAATGTCTGGACCTACTCTGCCTATCTGATCACTTCTATTGAATCTGCGAAAATTAACTTTCTGAATGATAGACCCAGGGGGATTATTCAGGATGAAGCAGGTTATTTTTTTCAGAAACACATCAACACCCTGGATGTCGATGGGGAATGGTACTTTGATCTAAAAAACCACATTCTCTATCTTTATTCGGACAAAAAGCCCGTTTCAAAATCCTTCCGTTATACAGTAAGTCCGGTTGTGATAATTTTAAACAATGCAAAGGATATTGTTTTGGAAGGATTAAGAATTGAAATGGCTGCTTCTACAGGGATAAAAGTTACTGGCAGTCAGAACATCGAAATACTGGATTGTGAGATCGCTTTATGCGGGCAAGAAGGCATTTCTCTTGGGGCTAGTTCTGCGCATATTGAAAGAAACAATATTAGCGATTGCCTCAGTGCCGGCATTCGTACTGCCGGAGAAGGCCGTGTTGTGATTACCCGTAATACTGTAACAAATATTGGTATGATTGCCGGGCGTGGCTCTGGCAGAAACGGTATATATCTTATGGGCGGAAATTCAGAAGCAAGCTATAACAGGATAAGCGATATTGGTTATATTGGAATTCAGCATTCTAATGGAAGGAATCTAATACGAAGAAATGTTATTGACAGGTATAACCTGATAACTTTTGATGGGGGAGCTATTTATACACATGATAAGCAGGAAGGAAGTATTATTGAAGAGAATATCATAATGAACGGAATGCCTGCCTTTGTTGGTTTAGGAAGTGCAATGGCAGATATGGAAGATCCTTTTGCCACAGGTATTCAGTTGGATAAAGGAACCGTAGGTCTGATTGTACGGTACAATACCATTAGCTTTCCTCAGCTCAATAATGCCCCGGATCGCGGAATCCACCTCAATGCAATTTCCAGGGATAACATCATCAAGGGCAACACCATCCTGGTCAGGGGAGCAGGAATAACCACCCTCGAACGCGGCATTCCTAACATGAAGCCCGGGGAAGCAGGCATGTCGGGGAATGTGTTCGAAGAGAATATTATCGTGAGCACTGCTACATCAAATATAAGACCTAATTATGGTGCTTTGACTGCCTTTTCATTGAAGGATACTGATCAATACGATGTGGAAAACCAGGGAGTATTCCGGAACAATGTGTGTGCTTTTCCATTTAAAAGCGAGAAAATTATTAGTGAATATCAGTTGAATTGTAATCCCGATGGTACACCCATAGATGACTGGTTTGATAGTGCAGAAGAATGGAACAATGCCCGCGATTATGCAAGTGGCAATCTTGATGCACCCATAAAAATTGATGAATCTTCCGCCCCTGAGGATTTCATTCAGCTATTTTATAATGATTCGGATAATGCGAAATCCTTCCCTTTGTCGGACGGGGAATACCTTGATCCATGGGGTAAACCAGTATCAGGTTCTGTGACTGTTGCCCCATGGCGTTCGACAGTGTTGTTCAGGAAATAGAAATTTCAGATTAAGCAAACCAAAAAAATGAAACAGATGAAAATAATTAAATTAATTATGCTTTTATTCCTGATTGTTCAAATCAGCAACGCCAAAGATTTTTATGTTTCTAATAAAGGAAATGATAATAATCCAGGAACTAAAGAACAGCCATTTGCAACTTTTTCTCATGCCCGAGACCAGGTCCGACAATGGAACGTGGTAAATGCACCTGAAAATATAACGATATGGATTTCAGGGGGTGAATACCGGCTTTCTGAAACATTGGTTTTTAACTTAGAACATTCCGCTAAACACGGACAGAAAATTACCTATTCTGCTTTGCCTGGTGAAGAGCCTGTGATAAATAGTGATGTTTCAATTTCCGACTGGAAGAAATTAGCTAAAGCTCCCATTGGTTTATCGAAGAATGCCAAAGGGAAAATTTGGGTAGCTCCCGTTCCGGAGACTATTGCTGATTTTAAGGTTTTATATAATTCAAAAGGAATTCTCCCACGAGCAAAAACAGGTCCATTCTCTCACTTACGTACCAGCGAGGGTTGGGGTGGTTCGGATGATATTCAAACCACGATTCCTTTTGAAAAAGGGACAACTAAAGAGCTGTTTTATCCACTTAATTCTGAAATAGTTGTCATTCCGGCAGCGCCATGGACAATGAACATCCTTCCTGTAAAATCGGTTGACCATGAAACAGGTATGGTCTATCTTGGTGCAAAGTCAACCTATGCTCTTGCTGCCCCCCGTTATTATATGGGGCCTGAGGCTATTTGGGTTGAAAATACTTTTGCCGGACTGGATTCTCCGGGAGAATGGGTATTTGACTCTGAAAAAAGATTAATTTATTATTGGCCCCTCGATAATGAAAAGCCGGGAAGCGATATTGTTGCACCAGGGCTTATAGAAATGATCAGAGTGGAGGGAGAGATCGATTATGAGGGTCCGGTTGATAAACCTGTGAGCGGAATATATTTTGATGGACTTACTTTTACCCATGGTAATCGCTTTAACTCTTCAGGCCAAACCGGGAGAGGATTACAGCACGATTGGGAACGTTTTGATGAATCCACAGCTCTTGTTCGTTTTCGTGGTGCAGAATATTGTGGCATTCTGAATTGTACTTTTATTCACAGCGGTGGAACTGCTATCAGGCTTGATTTACATGCCCAGAATATTAAAATTCATAACAATGAAATTTCCAATTTGGGAGGTGGTGGCATTTTACTTGCCGGCTATGGACCTGGTACTAAGGATGTAAATAAATACAATGAAGTGAGTAATAATTACATTCACCATATTGGGCGCCTATGGTGGCACTCACAGGGAATATGGGCATGGCAAAGCGGTTACAATCTGATTAGCCATAACACTATTCATAACGTTCCTTACTCAGCTATCGCAGTAACAGGTCGAATTGGATGGGACAAATCAGGAGTACGGGAATGCTCAAAAACAGTTCGCTGGAATGAAACAGGTCTTTTCACAGGAAAGGAATTGTGGGAAGATCGCGAGCGTTTTATGCATGGACGGCATAACATCATTGAAAATAACGATCTTTCCGAGGTTATGGATATAATGCAGGATGGCAATGGGGTTTATATTTCAGGTGCCGGAACCGGAAATATTGTAAGGGGCAATTATATTCACCATACACCTTCGATGGCCGCAGGAGAGGCTATTCGCTGTGACGACGACCAAAATGAAACGCTGGTAGAAAATAATTTTATTTTTCAATTTGGAACCCACGGTATAGGTCTTTGTTCCAAGGGACGGAACTACTTTTTTAATAATATCGTAGCTTGTCCTCCTAATCGTGTTAATCGGGGGATGCTCAATTTAGAGCCTACAAGTAAAATGGGCATGGCTGGCACCAAGATATTTAATAATATATTCTATGCAAATCAGTCCAACCAGCCTTTTGTATTCAAGCGTGAGGGAGAAGAATTCAGGAATGGGATTGAATGGGTTATTGGAACAATTGAGCTTGACAGGAATATCTATTTTAATTCTACAGATCCCAATTCCGCCGATGAATATTTGAAATGGGCAAGGGAAAATGGAAGGGAAGAAAGCAGCATTCTGTCCGATCCAATGTTTGAGGATATTGAAAATGGCGATTTTCGATTTAAAGCAAATTCACCTGCAATTAAAATGGGATTCAGGCCTTTTGAATTAAACGCCGGAAGAATCGCTAAATGAAACAGGTAAATACTGTTAAAGCACATTGTAAAGCAATTGAAAAACTAATAATATTACAAGATGAAACCCACATGTTTCGTGAAACACAACCGAGCTTGCGAGCTTCGCAACCGCAATAGTTTTATGCGAACGCGGTCAGCGAAACTAAACACAAATGAATATAATTTCGTAACATGTGGGTTCCATCTGGCCTTAAAAATTAAATTATATACAGATGAAACTAATAAACACCAGTGAAAAGTTGAATGCATTGTTTGCTATCTCTTTTTTGTTTTTCGTTCAACAAAGTGAAACTCTTGCACAGTCAAGCAAACAACCCAATATCATTTTCATTTTTGCTGATGATATGGGATTTGGCGATTTGGGTTGCTACGGTAACAGGGTTATTCGTACACCTAAGCTTGACAAAATGGCTTCAGAGGGAGTTCTGTTTACCAATTTTACCGTTTCCTCACCGGTATGTTCTCCTTCCAGGACAGCAATTATGACAGGACAATACCCTGCAAGGAACCGTATTCATTATGCCCTGGGAGGAGACGAGCACAACCAGAATTACAAGATGCCCAATTTTCTGGACCCGGAAAATGAGATGCTGACAAGGATACTTCAGTCGGCAGGTTATACAACAGCACATTTTGGAAAATGGCATTTAGGCACAACCAGTGATTCACCTTCTCCTCACGATTATGGGATTGATGAAGTAAAAATCCATACAGGTACTGTGCTCGATCCCAGTGAACTATGCTATACAGGCGTCGCACAGGCTGATAAAACCAAAACGATAATTGACATTACCATTGATTTTTTAGAAAGGCACATGGATAAGCCCTTTTATATCAACTGCTGGATCAGTGATCCCCATTCAGTCCTGGCCCCAAATGCTGAACAATTATCAGAATATCCGGAACTTAAATCCATGGCCAGGGGTTTTACCGGTGCTACACAAGTCTACAGTGCTGTTATTACTGATGTCGATAAGCATGTAGGACGCTTACTCGATAAATTGGACGAATTGGGATTGTCAGAAAATACCCTTGTTATATTTACCAGCGACAATGGCCCATCGCCGGTTTTTGGAATTGACACCAATCACAGTGGGACAGGCAGTGTCGGACCGCTTCGGGGTTGTAAAGCCAGTTTATATGAAGGTGGAATTCGTGTGCCATTTATTGTTAGGTGGCCAGGTAAGGTTCCTGAAGGAAAAGTGGACGACGAAACGGTAATTTCAGGAGTAGATATGCTTCCCACTTTTTGCGCTTTGGCGGGAGTGGATTTAAGCCAACATGTGAATCTGGATGGGCAGGATATGTCGGCTGCATTTTGGGGAAATCCGGTCGATAGAAAAAATCCTTTGTTGTGGCAATACCGTTTTAGCCCATGGGGCAGGCATATACAGAAAAGTCCTGCTCTGGCCATGCGTGATGGTGACTGGAAACTACTGATGAATCCGGACGGCAGTCGGACGGAATTATACAACCTTAAAGAAAATCCCTGCGAGGTGGACAACCTGGCCAATGAATATCCAAAAATCGTTAAACGGATGAGCCAGAAGCTACTGGATTGGAACAAAACCCTGCCTGATGTTGAATCGATGCCGGAATCAGCCGGATCCTTTGAATATCCCTGGCCAAAGAATAAATAGTGTATTAATGATGAGATGCTCACAAATACATTTTGAATCATGAAAAACTTAAGGCTATTGTTATTTACTATTGGTTTACTTGTTCTGTCTCTTTTCACACAATTCTTACAGGCTCAGGATGAGGTAATCTCCAATTTAAAAATTAATCCGGACAAGGAACTCAATCCCAATGCCCAATGGATGAGTCGAAACGCTGGGGCACTTCTGTTTCAGCCTGGTGGCTTGATGGAAACCGAAGCACAAATACGGATTATAAGTCCTTTACTGAAGCATTCAAAGCAGGTAATCCAAACACTATAGGGGCTTACAATACCGGACCGGTTGGAATGAACAGGGCTCAGCTTGTCCCTGCAACTGAATTTGAAGATTATTTGGCCGGAGAGTGCGATTATTTTCTGCCGACCAGTGGAAATTCACCAAAAGGCCTGGTCGATCGTCATATTATTCACCCCCTAAAATACTCTTGATCGTGATATTCGCTTTGCTGAAAATTTCATCTCGGATAAAAATTGAAAATCAAATAAATTGGCATTGTCAATAGCAGGATAAAATACTATTAAAAAAACCAAATTATGAAACCAATTCAACTTCCTAAACAATCCATAATTCTTTTCCTTGAGTTATTTATTGGAATAAATCTTTATGCTGAGGAGTCAGGAATACCAAGACAACCCAATATTATTTTTATTCTCACCGATGATCAGGGATATGGCGATGTAGGGCGGCACGGGCATCCCTTGCTGAAAACCCCCAATATGGATCGATTGTATGACGAAAGTGTCCGTTTTGATAATTTCTATGTGAGCCCATCCTGTTCCCCAACCCGGGCGGCATTATTGACTGGCATGCACGAATTCAGGAACGGGGTAACCCATACCATCACCCCCCGCGAACATCTGAATATTGATGCAACAATATTGCCTCAATTTCTAAAAAAAGCCGGATATCGCACCGGGTTTATCGGGAAATGGCACAATGGAAACGATAAAGGTTATGCCCCTGGTGATCGTGGCTTTGACTGGTGTTCAACTACACTCAGAGGGAATATGGGAGAATTCGATCCTGATATCATCCGCAATGGAGTTATTGAAAAACGGAAGGGATTCAGGGAAGATATTTATATGGAGGAAGCACTGACTTTTATAACAGAATCTGGAGACCAGCCATTTTTCTGTTACCTGGCTACCTTTTCCCCACATACACCGCTTGTCGCGCCCGAAGAAGATATTGTCCCATACAGGGTGGAAGGAATTACCGAGGATCAGGCAACTTATCTTGGCGAAGTTGCCAATATTGATAAAAACCTGGGGAAGCTCTTGAAGTATTTGGACGATAAAAAGTTGGCTGATAACACAATCGTTATACTGATGAACGACAATGGCGAAACAATGGGCCTGGATGTTTATAATGCCGATATGCGTGGCTGCAAATGCACGATATGGCATGGTGGTTCTCGTGCCATGTCTTTTTGGAGGTGGCCTAAGCATTGGGAAGCCCATACAGTTAACAACCTTAGTGCTCATCTCGATGTTTTGCCAACATTGTGTGAAATCACCGGTGCTGAAATTCCAAAAGACATTCAAGCTAAACTGGAGGGGTTTAGCCTAGTGCCTTTATTGGAGAGTAAAGAGCCGATAGATTGGCACAATGACCGATTGCTATTTCAGCACGTGGGGCGTTGGCCGGCAGGAATGGCACTCGCCCATAAATATTCCATGTGCGGTGTGCGGCAAGGACAGTATTTGTTGCTGCGCAGCCGCCCTTGCGAAGATACCCCGGCATGTTTAAAACAATTAAGTCAGTGTACCTTTTTACGAAAGGTCGAAGCCGGCGCGAAATCCGAGACCTATACCAATGGCAATGCACAGTTTCATTGGGGCGTAAGTGCCAAAGACAGGTGGGCTTTGTACGATACCAAAAACGATCCTGGCTGTACAGAGGATTTATATTTTGATAAATTTTACCTGGTCGAAGAATTATCGGCAGCCTATGAATCCTGGTGGGATGAAGTATTTCCTGAAATGATCCGACTGGGTGGTGATGTGGGTAAATTCAGACCTGTAAGTGATTATGTGCGAAATAAATGACAAATATGAAAAATTTAAACCTCATGGGAATAAAGTCTTCTCGTCTATGGCTAATCTTCATCCTAAAAACTCTCACAATAGCCACCTATTCTCAAAATCCACCTTATGACATTTTCCCCGACGTCGAACCACCCTATTACAAGGTGCGATATGAGGCCTCGACTAATCCCGGTGAACTTGTTTTCCCGGTGAGCTATACCATCTGGATCCCCCAGGGTGTAAGTTACCTAAAAGGAGTGATTGTTCATCAGCATGGCTGTGGAACGGGATCATGCGGTACGGGTCTCGCAGGTGCCTTTGACCTGCATTGGCAGGCTCTTGCAAAGAAGCATCAATGTGCTCTCTTGTCACCGTCCTATGAACAGCCCGAGGCAGGATCCTGTGCCCTCTGGTGTGACCCTCGTAACGGTTCAGACGTGAAATTTCAAAAGTCACTTGTAGATTTAGGCAGCATATCCGGACATCCTGAACTCTCCAGTGTGCCCTGGACGCTTTGGGGTCATAGCGGAGGAGGTGTTTGGGTCGGCTTTATGACCATGATGCACCCGGAGCGAATAGCGGCTGTATGGCTTAATTCAGGCACTCCAATCATTGCAGACAGTCCCGGGCAGCTAACAAAGAAAATTGACATTCCCGATGAAGTAGTTGGGGTACCAATGATGTGCAATCTTGGCACCCAGGAGGGAGTTACAATGAAAGAAGGAAAACATGCGGGAAGGTGGGCTGCTACTGAAGAATTCTTCAACGAAGTGCGAAGCAAAGGAGGCCTTATCGGTGTGGCTGTTGATCCCCTCACTGGTCATCCGACCGGCAACCAGCGCTACCTCGCCATTCCCTGGTTTGATGCCTGCCTTGAAGCACGTCTGCCTCTCAAGAATGGTGCTCCCATGAGGACTATGCCGGAGGATGAGGCTTGGTTTGCTCCACTCCTCGGCACGAAAGCTTCGCCTGCATCCCAATTCACCGGAGACAAGAACAGGGCGCTTTGGTTACCTAATGAAACTGTTGCAAAAGTATGGGAACATTTTGTCAGAGATACAGAAATCCCCGATTCCACACCTCCACCTGCACCCTTCAATTTTAAATCCAATGGGGGCCATCTCACATGGAATGCCGAAGCGGACCTGGAAAGCGGAATTGCATATTTTATCATTGAGCGTGATGGCAAGGTAATCGCCAAAGTACCCGAAGAACCTGGTAATCCCAATAGCAGGCCTGTTTTTCAGGGCATGCGTGACAGTGATACTCCGGTGCTACACATTCGGGAAATGCAATTCACAGATACACATACTAATCCAGGCCAAAAGCACACTTACAAGGTGTTCAGTGTGAATACCACGGGTCTGAAGTCTGAATAATAAAAGAGCATAGTATGCTTTTATTTTCACTAAGTTTTTCCTGTGATCTACACAGGACGGTAAGCTCATTGAGTCCATTTTCAGAATTATTTAGAAAGCAGGTATAAACAATAAAAAGACTTAAAAGAGCAAGAGAAATAAGATGTGAATGAATATTTTTGTCCAATAGGTGAATAAGTCAATTTATGTTGAGGTCTGAACTTATGTAAATTAATAATTTAAATGATGAAAAGAAATCAATTGAAAAGTTTTGCTGTACTTATTGGGATTATACCATTGTTTACAAGCTATTCAAGCTCCAGGGTCTTAGGGCAGAGCAAAACGAATATTGTGTTTATTTATGCCGATGACTGGGGATGGGGCGATCTTTCCTGTCACGGCAATACATGGCTTAAGACTCCCAATATCGACAAACTTGCTAGCGAGGGAATAGATTTTCAACAGTTCAATGTGCTTGCTGCCGTGTGTTCACCAAGTCGTGTGGCGGCGATGACTGGAAGGTATCCAGGGCGCTTTGGTATCAATCATATTATAGGTAAAAAAAAGGGTATGCCCGAAATGCCTGACTGGCTAGATCCAAGGGCCCCTATGATTCCACGTATATTTAAAGCAGCAGGTTACCGAACGGGACATTTCGGCAAGTGGCACATGGGCAATGGACCGGCCATGGAAGAATACGGAATCGATGAATCGGCGGTTTACGGAGGACCCGGCCCAACGATCGGCCCCAGTGGTAACGACATTCCCGACAGGGCGGTTCAATTCATTGAAACCAACAAGGACCATCCATTTTATTTGAATGTATGGTTGCATGAAAGTCATCTGATCCACAGTCCCTCGTCTGAATCACTTGAGATGTGGAAGCATCTCGATGAACAGAAGCAGGTTTATGCGGCAGTCATCACCGATGGTGACCGGAAAGTTGGTATGATCCTTGATGCGCTTAAGCGCAGTGGTATAGAAAAGAATACAATAGTGATTTTTTCCAGCGACAACGGACCGGAGAACACCGGAGGCCCTGACCAGAAAGGAACACCTGGCAAATGGCGTACCTATTACAGTGTTGGAGAAACAGGCAGCTTGCGGGGACGAAAACGCAGTCTCTATGAAGGTGGAGTAAGAACGCCGTTCATAGTGCGCTGGCCAGGTCACACAAAGCCAGGGATGAAGAATAATACCACCGTATTTACGGCAGTGGATTTGCTGCCCACCTTCTGTGCTGCAACCGGACTTACCCCTCCGGCAGATGCCAATGGTGATGGAGAGAACCTCCTGGAGGCTTTTAACGGCAAGCCCATTCTCCGCACACGACCCATTTTCTGGAGGTATATGGCAAATGATCTTGCTGTTCGCGATGGCGATTGGAAACTGGTGACCAACTTCGACGGCACACAGACAGAGCTGCACAACCTGAAATCGGATCGTGCCGAAGACGCTGCCAAAGATCAATCTAAAAACTACCCGGAAATCACCGCTCGGCTTACCAGGATGGTATTCGACTGGAATGCCACCCTGCCGACAGAGGTTGACCCTACCTGTGTCAGCTCTGGCCGGGGTACGGCCAAACAATCTGGAGAGAAACTCGAATCAGAAGAATAACCCTTTCAGCCAAATAGCAACAAAACCCTATGAAGGAGCTTTAGCGGAAACAGTTCGGTGGCGGCCCGGAGGAGGCGCTGCTCAAGCGCATGGACCCGACTATTGCCGTCAAAATGAACCAGAAAATCGCAGAGCGGAACCGGAAAGCCAGAGCTTACAAATAAACTCAGACATGAAACAAATTGAGCATCCCAATTCAGGCGAACAAAACCAATAGTTTTTATTTCGATGTTGAATTCCGGTAAGTGCATTGGCTGGACCGACCGCATTCGCATAAAGCTTAAGCGGTTGCGAAGCTCTCCCGATTACAATATGGATCGGTTCCCCGTCGGCTCTGCTCTTTTGAATAGTACCTGATGTATTTCCATTCCTTTCCCCGCACTGCTTCCTCACGTGGGTATCCCTGATCTGTAAATAAGTTCTCAAGAAAGACATCCTGACGCCATGCTACTTTCTTTCCTTCCATAAGTGGGAAAAGACTTTGACCCTGATAGGCAGCCGGGACTTTTATTCCACACATATCATGTATTGTAGCCGGGATATCCTGACCAACTGCCAGATTTTCATTTTGAATCCCTTCATGTTATTTTAATTTTGGACAATTCTAAATGTATGAATCAGACTTTAATCTTGAGTTTTTCAACAAAACAATTTACCTGAATTTAAAAAAATAAAGATCACAGATTTTTAATAAAAACGAATCTCATTTCAATAAAAGTCTTGCTTAATTCGTACATAATCACCTCTCCTTAATTCGTAAAACACATGAGCAGCTGGTACTCCCTCCGGTAATATTCACCCCGGAAGCTACGTAAAGATAAGCGGGATTCCCATTAATAACCAGAACCTGGGGTCGCTCAAATTTTTTGCCACGAAGCATCTTTCCTCCCGCTATGACTTCTTCAGGTAAATAGTGTTCTAACTTGTCAAAGCCGAGTATCGGCTCACTGAAATGTATGCCGTCTCTTGATCCCCAGAGGTATCCGCTTCCCTCTATATTATGGGTCGTAAGGAGATAAATATTTCCATTTTCAGAATAGGCATATCCATCCTCAATCTCTACCTTGTTACTTGTAAGATAATCCTTTTGAAATACATACGGCCCTTCCAACTTGTCCGCAACCGCCAATCCCATGCGTCTTACATCACCTTTCTTCATGGCCTTGTAATAAAGAAAAAAACGACCATCAGGATGAGCAAAGAGGGCCGGATTATTTACACCAACAACCGAGCCATAACTCCAGATGGAAGGATCGGTAGGCGTAGAAAGAATTATCCCATCCTTGTTAAACTTCTTCCAGGGTCCTTCCATGCGCTTAGCAACCAGCATATTGATGCACTGCGTGACAACTCTTTCTTGTGTCGTCCCACCGGCGTTTGTAATGTATGTCAGAACATATTTATCTCCGACCTTATGTATATTGGGATTGTGTGGAGATTTCCGATCGGCTTTATCAAGATCAGTTCCTTTGACCACCACCTCCTGAAAAACGAATGGGCCTTCAGGTCTGTCACTTACATAGCGGGCAATCTCACAATGAGTTAACCATCCTCCAAATCCTTCGTTTTCCGGCCAGCGCGCGACAAACAGATGGGTTTTCCCTTCAGGACCGATAACTGGGGAAGATCCCCACACATTGTAGCCCGGTTCTTCCACGGCGATGCCCACATATTCAAGGCGATCAGCCCAGGATCGGTCCGTGTCTTTTTTTCCCTGGGCTGACAGTGAGCTGGCACCTGTTAGAAATACAAAATATAGAAGTGTAATAAAGATATTATTCATAGCTTAGATTAAGAATTCCAGTTATTTTAATGAGAATCCAATTTTGCCATTTGTTCCAATCTTTCGTTACCTGATTTTAAAACGAATACCCGTTTAGGCAGATATTTTATAGGCTATAAGTGTATTTGCAATCCTGATATATAATATTCCATTATGAACAACAGGGTGCACCCAATGCTTTTCAGTGGAAGGTTCTACTTTGATTCTGGATATAATATTTAGTTTTTCAGGGTCAGGTTTTGCCAAAACCAAATCTCCACGCTCAGTATACAAGATAAACTTATCTGCAGCCATTATAATTACACCATCCAGAAGTTCTTTTGAATTCCATTTTTCTTCCCCGGTCTGCCAGTCAAGACAAAACCAACCTTTTTCTCTATGTCCGGAGGCATACACATAACCATCAACGATCATTGCTCCTCCCATCTGATTATCCATCTTTTTAGTTTTCCAAACTTCCGAAACGCTTGATCCATCATCACTCAGAGCCAATTTTAAACTACCGGTTCCATAACCACTTAGGCATAGTAGCGCCTGGTCCTGAAATATTGGGGTATTGGGATGAATATCTACGTCATTCGCATGAGGATGGCTCCAAAGAAAAGTGCCGTCTTTTGAATCAAGAGCAATGACTTCATTTTGACTTAGTGTAACAAATAATTGTCGCCCACCCAATTCAATCAACCTGGGAGTACAGTAAGCTGAAATCTTTCCATTGACTGCACTCTTCCAGATCAATTCCCCGTTCATTCGGTTTAATGCCACAACGTTGAATTCTGGTCCGCCAGGCGTATAATAGATCTTGTCACCATCAACAACAGGAGATTCCGTAAAGCCATTTCGAATATTTTCAGCACCAAAATCGGTAGCCAATTCCTTTTTCCAGACTATACTATTGTCATCCAGATCGAAACAGTAAAGGTCTCCTAAACTTGTGGACACATATGCGAGCTGGCCTGCTATTGTAGGTGTTGCTCTGGCGCCGGGGAAATTAACATTCCATTCATTGCCGTATGCAATTTTTTTGTTTAAAGTTCCATTTTCATTCAGCACAAAAAGGTAGCCAATGGTATCAGGCATACCTGTGCAGTATATTTTTCCGTTTGCAAAAGCCGGAGAAGAAAATCCTTTTCCCAGTTCGTCAAAGTGCCAGATGACCTCAGGGCCGTTTTCAGGCCATTCATTCAAAAGTGATGGTGCAGGATATTTGCCTTCAGAATTTAATCCACGCCAATTGGTGGCTTCCTGAAAACATCCGGTGATTGCAAAAAAGGAATATAATAATAAAAAGGACACTTGAAATTTCATAAACCAAAACTGGGAAATATATTTAGAAATTGAATGCTCAAATCGATCTATTTCTTGCTCAAATATTGACAGATTCACCAAAGATTATTCTGTCATCCAATGCCAGCTAATATTCCTATAGCTGAACGTATCATTATTCAAGAGTTTTGATTCACCTCTTAGTTTTCCGTTCTTATCTTTTTTAACTTTGAGTTCAGTAATCGTATATTCACCTTTTTCATAATTGAAGGTTTCTCCATCATCATTATACAAAAGATATGTATTTTCTTTTGTACCATAATGTCTTACCACCAAAGATTGAGGAGCCTCATTCGTATTATTTGATGCCAACATTGGTATGATTGCGCCATCTTTTACAAATAAAGGAATCTGCTCAAGTTTAGTTTTGATATTAATGGTTTCTCCATTTCCCACATATTCTCCGGAATAAAAATTGTACCAATTGCCATTTGGAAGAACTACTTTCCGCTCTTGTTCTCCGGTAAATACGGGAGCAACCAGTATGGATGGCCCCATCATATATTGATCGGTGACCTCTATTCTTTTTTTCTCTGCATATGGGTTTTTGGAATCATCTAATTTGCCTTCTGTAAATGTTTCCTGAGAGAAATTTCCACTTTCCAGTACCATAGCTCTGAAGGGAGGTATTCCTTTTTGATTATAAGAGTAAAATGCTGTATAGATGTATGGTAAGAGTTTTATTCTGAGATTAATATTATCCCTTACCATATCTGTTACTTCCGGAAAACTCCAGGGTTTTGTACCAGACGACCAGGCATTGAGCATCATTAATGGTGAGAAACATACAGTTTGAAAGCGTCTTACCCATTCTTCTGCGGACTCGGCACTTCGTATTTCAGGAGTCCATAAAACTCCACACATAGAGGAGTTTGAGAGTGCTGTTACATAACCTTCATGATTGTAATAATCGCTATAAATAACAGAGCCATAACTACTGGCACCAATATAAGATGACCTTACGAGGTTATAGGTACGTTTGTTTTGGCTCTTAAAATGTCCATCGAACATATTTTGCAGGATGAGTCCATAAAGTTGTCGTATTTCGACCGCATCATTTCCCGAAGGAAAAGTCGCATGATCAGGCCACAACCAAAAATCATAGCCATCAACCTCATCAAATTTATACCCGCTAACACCAATGCCAATATGGTTTTTCTGGTGGTGATCTAACAATACTTCTTGTGCTTCAGGAATGGTGTAATCTGGTACTTCGCCTAACCATACCGTATGACTACCGGTATATAGCTTAATATCATTATACATTGTTGAAGTTGGCGCCACATAAGGATTTTCCCATAAATTGACTTTTATGTTCTTGCTATCTAATGTTTTGACAAATTTTTCGGGATTTGGAAATCGTGTTGAATCCCAATCAAATGAACATGGGTATGCAAAGCTTTGCCATCCGGGTTCAAGACCAATTACATCTAAAGGAAAGTCATTTTCTTCAAAATCGCTAATTTCCTTAAGAACATCTTCATCGGAACTTTTTATATGCATTCTGTGCCAAAATCCTAAACCCCATTTAGGAGGAAGTACGCCACCACCACAATATAGATTGTACCTTTGTACAGCTTCGAGAGGTGAATTACCACAAAAGACAAAAATTTCAAATCCCGATCCTTGTACACTTGCTTCAATTGCATCGGATAGTGGACGTGCCGACCAATTTTTATCTGTTGTTCTGTCAATTGGTGCAGGTCTTTTGCTATCTTTTCTATTGCCTACACCAACATGTATTTTTACTCTTTGAGAAGAATTAATCAAAACTCCATAGCCTTTACTTGAAATGTAAAAGGGCACAGGAGCATGTGTATAGCCCATTGTTCCGCCATAATGATCGACTTTTAGCGTGTACACATTTCCGCGTCTGTTTATCCCCTCAAATTCCAATCCCAATCCATAGATTTTTTCTGTTTCATCTAGGGGTAATCTAACACTTGTTCTCTGTGATGTTTGAAGACTAAAGGTGGAGTTTATGTCGAAAGGAAAAGGTCTGTTCCCAATTTCATTTATTGCTTCAATTTTGGGTGGATTGGCATAATCCAACGCATTTAAACCCATTTCGCCAATACTGGCCTTCCAAATACCAGGCATCACCTGCTCCCATTCTATCTTGTTCATCTCAGAAATCAAGGTGTTCTGAGCATTTCCATTAGAAATAAGGCTAATCAGTAGTCCAATGAATAATAAGGACTTTATTCGGTTTCTCATTTGTGGAATTTATTAAAACACGAGTAATCAGTTTTATTTACCCAATTCTTTTTTTACTTTTTTCATTAATTCTATGCTTTTGGGATTCATAAAGGGCTGCTCAGAAGTGACATCCTGAGTAATCAATATATTTACAGTAACAGGGACATGTGCATCTGCCATTTTTTTGAAATATGAGATATACTCCTCATCTGAAAACGTAGGTCCACCTTCCACTTTAGAGCTGGCTCTGATCACTCCGTTGAATGGCTCTTCGGAATACCAGAAATCATCCAAGATGAATATGGCGTGCTCCTGGAGTCCTTCATATCGCTCTCCCTTTTCTAATAGTCTTTTGTCGAGCGGTTCATTTAAACTTCCACCGGAATCACCAGTTTGGAGATCGTTAAATGGAGAATACTGGGCCCTCCAATGGCTGCTAATGCCAACAACGGCATCAGGATTGCCTGCTTTTGCCGCCATATAAAAGGTCTCCCAAGGCATATTCATCTCGTAAGCAGGAACAGTTGAATCAAAATAACCCCAGCCAGCGATACTGTTTCCGTATCTCAAACTTACCTCACGAACGAAGTCAATCAGATATTGGAGCCATCTTTCAGGATTTTTGTCTGCTCCAAATTTTTTTGCTACTTCGCCTCCCGGTGAAAAGTTGTAGTAAAGCAATAACTTAATATTTCGTTTATTTAAGGCTTCGGCTATTTCAGCTATTAAATCCCTCTCAGTGGTTCTACCGGGCATCACATCGTTAAGTGTTTTAATTGGTGCCGGAAACATCTGGGCACCATGACAGGTAGTAAAAATCACCCATGAAGCTCCTGTCTCTTCAATCTTATTTGCATAAGCTTCAACATCAAAGATATTTACGCCCCATTCAAAAGTTTCACGGGCTCGCTTGTCTCCATAAAGGGGGTAGGATAGCAAGGACCAATGTGTGAAAATGCCATATTTCCCTTCCACCATCCATGACAAATCAGGCTTAAGTTTTTCAGCACGAAGTTTCATTGAATTCCAAACTTCAGGAAGTACGAGGTCTATGTCATTGAATTTAATTGGGAGTGAGGATTCAGACAAGGTATCTGCACCCAATTCGTTCTTTGCTACCTGACTTTGTGTTTCGAAAAGCTGTGCATAATAGAAAGTGATTTTATTCACACCTTCTTTCAAGGGGAGCAACTCATCCAGCCATTGTCTTGAGCCATAAACCTTTGGTGGTTCATTGTAGTGAAAAAGAGGTTTCAGTTTAGTATAAAGCACTTTTCCATTTGCTTCAATTTTTATTGCGCAATTAGGATCAACTCTATCAAAATTATCGGGGTTCCGCTTTGGCGGATTATGTATGAATTCGTTGCGGTGATATTGAAATGCCACTTGATAATCTGCTGCTTCTGGAACATTAACTATCCAGGTAATTTTATTATCACCCTTCCTACCTTTATTGGCCAACAAAATATTAAAGCCATCATTGTTCAGGTTTACAGTATTCAAGACCTGAGCTCTTAAAAACCTGTCGCACTCTTTAATGCAACGATTATATGGTTCGAGGTCTTTTGTGTTCGGACGAAAATTGACACTATTAAAAAAGCCATGTCCCAGGTCTTCGAAAGGAATCAATTCGCACGTGTTTCCGGCTTCTTTCATTAAACGTGCAAAGCGCTCTGCATTTTCAAAAGGAACTGTCTCATCTGCTGTGCCATGTAGTAAAAGGGTAGGAACTATCCCGGGATGAATATGGTGGTTTGGAGAGATATCAGTCCAGCGATCTTCACCGACTTTTGAAAGTCCATATCCCTTTTCGGATGTATCCAGTACCGGGTTAAACAGGATCATAAAATTTGGAACAGAACTTATTGTAAGGTCTTCATTTAAAGCATCAAAGCCATCAATCACACCAGTGCATGTGGCAATATGACCTCCGGCAGATCCGCCGGATGCAACAATTTTTGTGGGATCGACACCCATTTCTGCCGCATGTTGACGTACATAGCGAATCGCCGATTTTGCATCCTCAACAGCATCAAAGGGTGTAGAGTTATGCTTGCTTTTAATTCGATACTCCGCAGAAATGGCAACAAATCCCTGCCTTGCAAAATAGTCAGCCTGTTGATAAAACTGTTCGACAGTACCTCCTACCCAGCCACCACCAAAGAAGAAAACGATGGCAGGTGCTTTGTCTGTTGACTGTTGCTCCTCCGGTTCGAAAGCATGTAGCTTCAGCTCAATTTCTCCTATAGTTTTATATACAAATACCGTGTCGGGTTGATAATCGATAGCCATGGAAGCCTTTGCAGCCAGGCCAAGAATCACCAATATACAAATAATGTATTTTTTCATTATAAAATAATTTTGATTTCAGAGGTATAATGGAACCACACATGATTGATTATGATATGGTTACTTTTGCGTTCTCTTCAATCATGTGGGTTTCATATGTATATAATTTATTTTCAATGGTCATATGAACCCCGAAGGGCTCACTGCAAGTAAACCCACATATCTAAAAATATTGGCTTCGCCGAACTCTCCCTTTCCCGATAGCTATCGGGATCGGGATCGGTTCATTGGTGTTTGTGTTTTTCGAACATGTGGGTTTCATAACCTTTATTAAAAATATTGGATAGGCTCAAATTTCGCAGCTTATTCTTAAATTTAATTGCTCTTAATGATTCTTTTCTTGCTAGTATCATTCATTATGTTGCTTATTTAACAAATGAGTTTCCTGGAAATGAAGTATTTCTTATCTTGGCAAGACAATTCAAAAACGTTTATAAACAATAATAATTCAACCTTGAAAAAGTCATTTTTATTAAACAAATCCAGCCTCTTTTTACTCCTGTGTCCTTTAAGTTTTGAATCTTGCAAACAAACTGAGCCAAAGGGAAATCTTAATGTTATTCTTATAATGACAGATGACCAGGGATATGGTGATATTGGAATTAATGGTAACAAATGGATTCACACACCAAATATTGATAAATTAGCAGAGCAAAGCTGCAGGCTGACAGACTTCCATGTTGGTACAACATGTGCACCTACGCGCTCAGGATTGATGACAGGTCGGAATTGCGACCGTGTGGGTGTTTGGCATACGGTGATGGGACGGTCCTTACTCCGGAAGGACGAAGTTACTATGGCTGATGTATTCAGGAAAAATGGCTATACCACAGGTATGTTTGGAAAATGGCACCTTGGAGACAATTTTCCATACAGACCCAATGACCGGGGCTTTGATGAGGCATTTTATCATGGTGGAGGGGGTATTACTCAGGCACCTGATTATTGGGACAATGATTATTTTGACGACACCTATTTAAGAAATGGCAAACCTGAAAAGGTAACCGGATATTGTACCGAGGTTTGGTTTCAGAATGCATTTGATTTCATTCAGAGAAACAAGGAAAAACCTTTCTTTTGCTACCTGGCTCCCAATGCCCCACATAGTCCCTTTCATGTTCCGCAAAAGTATATCGACCTCTATAAAGACAATCCAGATATCACGAATCCGAATTTTTATGGGATGATCACAAATCTTGATGAGAATCTGGGAACCTTCATGGAGAAACTTCAGGACCTTGGCGTGATGGATAATACGATTCTCATATTTATGACTGATAATGGAACTTCAGCTGGTGTGGAAGTGGATCAAAATGGATTTGTGACTGCTGGATATAATGCCAACATGCGGGGAATGAAAAGTTGGGAATATAGCGGTGGTCACCGGGTACCGTTCTTTATATATTGGAAAAACGGGAAGATACTCAGTAACAAAGATGTTGATCAGGTAACAGCATACACTGATGTCCTGCCTACCCTGATCGATTTGTGTGGTCTTGAAGGTCCGGATGTAAAATATGACGGGCAGAGTATCAAACCATTATTAACGGGCGATGAAAATCAATGGCCTGAGAGGATTATTATTACCGATACCCAGAGGGAAGATGTCCCTATGAAATGGAAAAAGTGTGCCGTTATGACTGATCAATGGCATGCTATAAATGGCAAGGAACTCTACGATATGGATCATGATCCCGGGCAAACCACTGATGTGGCTGATCAACATCCTGAGATCATGGAAAAATTGCGCAGTGCATATGAAAGTTGGTGGGCGGATATCTCGGTTGACTTTGATGACTATTGTGAGATAATCATTAATACAGAAAAGGAAAAACCGGTCTGTATCAGGGCACATGACTGGCACAGTAGTGTATTACCTCCCTGGAACCAGGACCATATTCGTACAGGACTGAAAAGAAACGGATTCTGGGTAGTGGATGTTGCTGAAGCAGGAACTTACGAATTTGCATTGAGGAGATGGCCAATCGAAACCGGACTTCCACTGAATGCTTCTCTTCCAGAAGGAGAAGTTGTTCCAGGTGGAGATGCAATGCCGGCTGGCAAATCCATCCAGTTCACTAAGGCTTCAATTAGAATTGGGCAGCAAGAGCTTTCCAGTGGGGTTGATCCGGTACAGCAGGATGTGAGTTTTACTTTTGATTTGGTACCGGGCAAAGTAAAGTTGCAGACATGGCTTGAAGATACAGAAGGAATCACCAGGGGAGCATACTATGTTTATGTTACCGGAAAATCGAAAATTTGATATAGGAAGACTGTGCTTTAAGACAAAAGAACTATAAATTCATCCTAAAAATAACCGATAAAATATTTATTGGAGAACAAATATATTTATTATTTACCTTCATCTTTCATCCATGTAATTTGCATCCAGTTATCTTTAACATAATTCTGTGGCATACCCGGAGTTGACCTTCCGTTTTTAATTATTTCTGTAATCTTCCCGGTGAGTCTTTCAACAATTTCGGGATGTTCAAAATAGAGATTTGTGGTCTCACCCGGGTCAATTTCCATATCGTACAATTCATAAAGAGCTTCACCTTCTTTAGGCTGTATTAATTTTGGTTCCAAAGATCCTCCTGAACCACGCAGCATATTGAGTTTCCATTTGCCTTCACGAATTGCAAAATATCCCATCCCAGAGTGATGAATAACAGGACCTCTAAACTCCGTATCATATACTTTGTTTTTTAAGAGCGGGTATAAACTGTAGCTGTCTTCCGCAGCATTATCAGGTATTTTGGAAGCAATCACTTCAGCTATTGTCGAAAAGATATCGCTTTGACAAACAGTAACATCAACTATTCGTCCGGTTTCAATTACTTTTGGCCAGCTCATGAGAAAAGGTACATGGTGCCCTCCCTCGTAAATGTCTCTTTTCCCTCCTTTAAAATTCATGCAACTGAAGTGATTATATGTATCTCTTTGGTATACGTAATTGGTTTCAGCACCATTATCAGAAGTGAAAATAATCAGGGTGTTTTCTTTCAGGCCGTTTTTTGTCAGTGCATCAAGCACTTGCCCGACTCTGTAATCTGTTTCTTCCATGAAGTCTCCGTAATTTCCACAAGCGCTGCGCCCCTGGAAATCAGGATGGGTACAGTGGGGTAGGTGTGGACTGGTTAAAGCCAGGAATAAAAAGAATGGCTTACCTTTTTTAGCATCCTTAGCAGCTTTGTTGATATATTCCACAGATTTTGATGTAAATGTTTCAAGCACCATTTCGTCATTAAACGAAGGGGCAACTTCAATCCATGCATTGCCATTTCCTTGTTCATTTTCATAGGGAGGTGTAAATCTGAATGTATTCGGAGTGATACCATTCTTCTTATTTGTCCATAATACAGGAGGATCAAGTACCCTGTCATTTTCAAGGTAAGTCAGAATTCCGAAATTCATGGAAGCAGGAATGCCAAAGAAATAGTCGAATCCATGATCGACCGGACCATCAGCAAATGGTTTGGACCAGTCGCGACCTTCGCCCAACTCACCTTCAAACACCATATTGAGATGCCATTTCCCAACCAAAGCTGTCTTGTATCCTTTTTCTTTTAGCAGGGAAGCAATGGTCATTCTATCCTTTTCAATTAATCCGGGACCATCAGCTCCGAGAACACCTGCTTTTAAATTGGTTCTCCAACTGTAACGACCGGTGAGCAAAGAGTATCGTGATGGAGAACAGACTCCGTCACTGCTATGTCCATCAGTAAAAATGATTCCTTCGGTGGCTATTTTATCTATATTCGGAGTGCTAAACTTTGCATCGGGATTCAGTGCGCTTACATCTCCATACCCCTGGTCATCTGTATAAATGATAACAACATTGGGAAGTCCATCCTTTAGCTTTGATTGTCCCGTGGCTGAAACAAGCGAGACAGACATTATCAAAAACGCGATTGAATGTTTCATTGTATAAGTTCTTTTTTACTGAAGGTGAATGTAATATCTGTTTTGTAAAAATATGGTTTTTATTCTATCGGAGGAATAAAAAAAAGGGCCGACCCATCGGTCGACCCCTGTTATGAAAAAACTAAACTAAAACTAATATTTACTAAATATTGTAATTAGTTCTGAATTTGAAAACGCTGTGTCAACGAGCGATTACCAGAATCAATTTTTATGAGGTATAATCCTGAATCGAAGCCACTGATATCAATCTCATTCATTTCAGTTGAAAGCTTTGTATTATATACAATACTTCCAGTGACGTTGAAGATTGAAACCACTGATGTTTGTTCCGGCATATTTATGAGTTCTAAATTCAGCTTATTTTTTGCTGGATTTGGATACATACGCAAGGTAGGCATGATGTTGTTTCTAACACCTACTATTCCAACAGTTACGGTTACAGTTGCCTTGCTGGTAAGTGCTCCGTCACTCACAGACAGCGTCAGTGTATAGTCTGCATTAGTTGCGAAAGTGACATTTGTTTCTAACTCGTCTGCATGTTCAATCACAACATTTGCAGCATTACCACTGGTTAGTTCCCACAAGTATGTTAAATTGGCGGGAGGAGGTAAGCCATCATCTTTAGCAGTTGCTGACAGCATAAGCGTTCCTGGTACAGCAATTGTTGAATCGCTGAATGCAAGACTGATCTCTGGTGCTCCGTTTGAATCAGGAGTGTTTTCATTCATGAAAGCGATGAAGTAAGTACGAGTAACAGTACCGTCCTCTGATACTACCTGGAGCACATCATCATAGGCCAATTGTCCATCCATTCTTTCCTGTCCCAGTTTATTCAGCACTTTGTTTGTTGCACCCTTAACCACTTCAATGTTCTTATTGAAGGTTACCAAGGCTGTACCATCTGCCAGGCCTTCGATAAGGTTATTATCCTGGTCCACATTATAGAGGGAAGAGATAACGAAGGCATCACTTGACAGTGAAGCAGGTTCCAGTTTATATGTTATAACTGTAACTTGATCCTGGGCGGTCACTTCAAAGTAGATATCATTACCCACTTTCGTGTATACCTTCATCAAGTTATTATCCATGAGTTGAAGTGGAATCAGATTTCCTTCACCATTGATTATATTCATCACTGCATTGTCAGATAACGTTTTTACAGCTGCAGTCACATCTTTTAGCAGACTTCCATATACCACTCCTGTGATTGAACCTGTAGAATCAGTCAGGGAATTGATGGTGAGGCCTGCGTTAGTGTCCACCAGTATAAGTTGCGCACTGTTATCAATGGGCAGGTTGATTAGGACATAGGTGGTAGTATTCAGACCATCAGCTGAAACAACTATCAGCGTATCATTTCCTGCAACAGGGTCACCTTCGCTTTTTACACTTCCATTGACTCCGCTATGCAGGCTTAATACCTGTGCTGTATCTGCTTTGGTCACGTTTCCGAAGAATCCGCTGACTGTTGTTGATGTCAGGTCTCCCTGGATAGACTGGACACCTTTATAGCCATCGCTCACAAGATAAATTGGAGAAGTTACTTTTGATATATAGACGGTTACAATATCCATTATGTGACTGCCAATATACTGTGACATCTGGGCATTATTGGCGGTTGTATATCTGTCAACAATCCAGTCGGATGTTTCAGCATCAGTACCAAATGCTTCCATAGATTCAATCGGATGGGAAACCCCTTTATAAATATTAGGTTTTCTCCTGGTCGAGACCCTGGTAACATCACCGATACTAATTCCTGCAATTGGCCAGATGTTATCATTAATAGGATCTCCTACCATATCAACCAGAGTGTAATCATTCGGATCACCTACCGGTTTTTTCCCTTCCAATACAGAATCATTCTCAATCTTCCACAGATACACAGACTTGGCACCACGCACTAAAAGTCCAGGAGTATTCTTAACATTTACGCCAAGATCATCACGGTCAAGTTCAGCAAGCCATCGTTTATCAATATTTGCCAGGTCCGTTGGTGTTTGGTTAAAACCCCGGGCAGAAGATGCAGAGCTGAGTACGAAGACATCACCGGGTTCAACGAGCGGATTTATGGCTGCATCCAGGGATAGAGTGCCCGGATTCAATAACCAGGAGGTTGTATCATCAAAGAACTTATAACCAGGAACATAACCCCGGTACCTGTTTTGAAAATCACTTTGTGTGGGAAGCTTAGGAATAAGGCTGGCCATATCGGCACCTGGAATGACATTGTAACCTTTTACGATAATGTATTCTGAAAGGTCCAGAGGTTTCGTACCCGGATTAACGATTTCGAGGTAGCCTATCCATGTGAATTGGGTTGTCACAAACTCTGATATAAACGGAGTACCCTCATAATCCTGAATTTTGGAGGGGTCCTTCTCAACCTCAAATATAACACTGTACACTTTGTTGAGACTATCACTCGGATTTTCAGACATCACATTAAACATGGTGGTCCTGTTTTCAAGGCTCCCTGTTAGTGTAACAGCCCTTGTGATTTCCACTCTGGCGTTGACATCCTGAGGATGCGCTACTAAGGCAGGAACATTTTTTGATCCGTATGGTAGTAAAATGGTATATATAGTTTTGTTCGGATCAAACTGAGGGATGGTGTCATGCTTCCAGTTTTCAAGAAACTCTGTTTTATCCGGCCAGGTAATGGCCCCCAGAAACACATTGGTACTGGGCTGATAATCCAGTATACCAATATCATAATCTTTTACGGTTACACCATCTTCAGCAGCTACTCTAAGTATATCACCCTTTTTCAGATCGGCTCGTTGAGTATTATCTACCCAGACAATTTCCCAGGTTGCTTTTGGTGCCTTTTCCATGTATCGGAAGAGTGTATCCACCCTGGTGGCATAGGCCACATTTTCAATGCGGTCCAGAGCGCGTCCAAGAGTATCAAGAATTGGACCAATTGTATCGATAACAAATCCGATAGTGTCAATAACAGAGTTAATTGTGTCTGTTATGTATCCAGTTGTGTCTGTATAATAACCTATGGTGTCTACTAAGTATAATTTATTGTTAATAGAATAGGGTTGTACCCAAGTGCCGTTTTTGCCTTTATACAACATAGGAAAAACACTTGCCTGATCGACTGCTGCTTCTTTCACAGATAATTTAAAATCAGTCTGCTTCAGTGTATTTCCTGCGGCATAGACTTTCCACATATCTCCATTCTGGTTAATCGTATGTGATGATTTAGCAATATTGGTTGAATCCGGTATATATTGCCATGCCATACCAGGTCCTATGGTAAGATGTGATAGAAGGCTGTCTCCCTTATAGATTCCCCATGGGACTGACATAGTTGCATTGGCAATGTCAATATCCACATCCCCTGATTCCAGGCTTATATCAAAATTACCATGAACCCCTGGAGTGGTAAAACTCACTCTGCTTTCAGGAAGTTGACTTAATATAGGCATCCATTCAGAATCCTCAAAGCTAATACCCTTTGAATTTAGCCAATTCACATTCCCCTGTTTAATGCTTGCTTTCCTTACCAGGGTATAATCTCTTGTACACTCTGGAACGCCAGCTACATCGGATAGGATATTCACCGTTTGGAGATTATCATTTACTTCCAGATTTACAACATCAACAATGATTGAATCTCCGTTATCTAGAAAATAATAAAGGACATTACAATGAGTACCATAGTTGAACATAAGGTTTTTAAATGGAGAAGATGCGCGAACAGTGGTATCGGCGATGGCTATTAAATCCTCTCTGGGACTACCCTGTTGGTTTGCAATAAGGTATGTTTTCCCGGGAGCAAGTTTAACTGCCGGCAAATAAAATCTTCCGTTTGCAGCCGGTTTAGGAAATCTCCATTGATCGTTTTCCCAGTATAATTGTGATCCATTCCCATTTATCCACTGGATCAAAAACCTGGACAGATCCAGGCTGTCGCCCCCCATATTGGCTAACTCTATATAGTTATCTCCAAGGCCCTGCCCACCTCGCCATTCAGAAAAGATCAGGCTGCGGATTGTATCCTGCTGTGCATTTACCCCTGACATGAACCAAGATAAGCACATTGTAATAAATAAGAGTTTAGTTTTTTTCATAATAATATAGTTTAAAATAATAAAGTTGTTAAATTTATAAGTTCTCTGATCTACCCTATTGTCAAATTCAACCCAATCCTTGTTAAAATCTTGTTTTAACGAATAATTAATATTTTCCTGGCTATGAACTGTAATCTGAAGGAGAGACTCCAAATTTCTTTTTAAAAGCGTGACTGAAATGGGAGGCAGATTCAAATCCAACTTCATACATCACGGTTTTAACGCTGATGCCGGGATTATCTGATAGGAGATCGGCAGCACTCAGAAGGCGAAAATTTCGAATATATTCATTGGGGATCTGCCCGGTAAGCAATTTAAGTTTACGGTAAAAATACGAAGGACTAATATTAATTTTATCTGCAAGCTCCATCACTCCGAATGTTGAATTATCCAGATTCTGCCGGATTGTTTCATTCATTGTTTCAATGAACACTCTGTCTCTACCTGAGATTTTGATACTTTTAGGCAGGTTCTGGGAATTTATTTTAAAATGCTCCAGAATTTTTTTCCTGTTATCAATGAGTTTCTGAACGCTGACTTCCAGGTACCTCATGTTGAAGGGTTTTGATATATACGCGTCGGCACCAAACTCCAATCCTTGTATATGGTTTCCCATTTCTTCCAGGGCTGTGAGCAAAATAAATGGAATGTGACAGAGTTCAATGTCGGTTTTTACATGGTTGCAGAAGTCGTAACCATTCATGACAGGCATTATCACATCACTGATGATTAAGTCAGGGTTTTCCTCACGTGCTATTTCCAGACCATTTTTACCATTCGATGCTTCAAGGATCCTAAATTTTTTCTTAAAAATATCATGTATTGCATTTCTAAAATCAGCCTCATCATCAACGATCAGGAGCGTTCCTTCTGCTTCGCCTTGCTTCACTTTCGAAGTATTGTTCCCGGCAGAAAGTTCTTCAAATTCAAGCAATTTATTCGGATCTATTCTTTGTATTTCGTATTCTTCCGGTTCTGCAGTATAATTTTCAATGAAAGGTATATTCACGGCAAATGTTGTTCCTGTTTGGGGTGTACTTTCAACCTGAATAAATCCCTGGTGCAACTCTACTATGGACTTACTTAGGGATAGCCCGATTCCTGTCCCCATATTCCTGAGTTCAGAATCAGCTTGATAAAAGCGTTCGAAGATCATTTCCAAATCTTTTTTTGGAATGCCCTTTCCTGTATCTTTCACTTCAAAACAAACAAAGGCTTTGCTGTCAATCAAACAACTTTTACCTTCAAGAGTAATCCTTCCGCCAGCTGATGTAAATTTAAATGCGTTGGAGAGTAAATTATATAGTACTTGTTCCATTTTTTCCAGATCTATGGCAAACATTAGCTCCGGATCTTTTACCAGGTAATAGAACTCAATTTGTTTTTTAATGGAAAGCGTTTCAAATGCTTCAACAATTGGATATAGAAAATCATCCATAGATGTATTACTGTATTTTAAATCCAGTTTCCCGTGCTCTATCCGTCTGAATGTCAGTAACTGATCGATTAACCTGATGAGCTTGCCAGTGTGCTTTTCTGCAGATGAAAGGTGTTTCATCTGCTCCTGATCATGGATCAATTCTTTTAATTTCTGCAGCGGAAGTGAGATCAGTGCAAGCGGGGTTCTGAATTCATGCGAAATATTGGTAAAGAATTGGAGTTTCGCCTTATTGATTTCCGTGATTCTTTCCTTATCGATTTTTTCGAAATGGAGTTTATTTTCCAGGTTTTGAAGTTTTATTATGTATATGGCAATCCCAAAGATTACTGATATCCCAATGAGGGCGAATATTAATTTACTCCACCAGGTTGCATACCAGGGAGCCAGCATTTGGATATCTAAGATTTTTTCATTTTCTGAAGGTAGACCATCCCCATTAAATCCTCTGATCCTGAGTTTGTATTTTCCTGCAGACAAGTTTGTATAATTAAGGGTATATGATCCTTCTCCAATCTCTCTCCAGTCGTCATCAAATCCTTCAAGGATATAGGAGAACTTATTCTTGCCCGGACTCGCTGTATGCATCACGACCACATCCAATGCCAATATCCTGTCATCGCTGGTAAGTGTCAGCTTCGATATTTCTGATATTGGATTCTCAAGAATGAACTTTTTATTGATTGGCTGACCCTGAGTGACTTTTTTATTATTGATTTTCAGTGCGCTCAATTTGATTTCCGGGGCTATCAGGTTTGCTTTTATTTGATCCGGTTTGAAGGCGGTCAAACCGTTTAATCCGCCAAAGTAATAAAACCCTGATCGACCTTTATGATATGCGTTTTTTCTGAAATTATTATTTGCGAGTCCATCCTCCATTGTAAACATGGTGGTTTCCATGTTTCTCTTGTTGAGTTTATAAATGCCTTGATCTGTACTCAACCAAAGTATCGAATCATTTTCTTCAATTATCCCATAAATTACATTATCAACTATATCAAGTTTTTTCAATTGGCCAGATTTACTGTCTGATTGTATCGTGTCATTAATCATCTGGTTTAATCCAACTCCGAACGTTCCAACCCAGAGGGTGTTCTCCTTGTCCCGTAGAATAGCGAAGATACTTTTGTTGGTTTTTTCGTCTTCACTATCTTCGATGAATTTGAAATCCTTGATAAATATCAAGGAATCTCCTTCCAGGGAATATTGAACCAGGCCCTGGTTAAAGTAACCGATCCATATTTTTCCGGCTCCTTCTATTGCTGCCGTTATAACGACTAAATTGTTAGAAAAAGAAAAGGCAGGGATTTTGGAGTATTTTCCCGAACCGATATGCTTCCATGGATCATCAAGAATAATGATATGGTTGCCGCCTATCATTATCCTTTTCTCATCAATAGCTCCAATGTAATTTACCTTTTGCAGGTCATAGGGTAAGTTTTCGCCATTAAGATCAAAATCAATTTCCGTAAAAGTTTCCTTATCACGGTTATACACTACTACAGAATTTTCATAACCCAGCCATATATACCCATGATTGTCTTCAAATATTGAGAGAATATTCTTGTCAGAAAAAGTGTTGAACCACTTATTGAATCGTTTGAATGTTAGTCTATTAATATTGGTTTCAGATACTCTTTCAATGCTTCTGCACAATGGATTCTCATCGCTTGAAATCCAGAGATATCCCTTACTGTCTTCAAGGATGCTGTTGATCAAGTTTCCAGGAATGGTGCTATTTTCATAAGGGTTATGTTCAATATTGATAAACTGTTTCCTGTTCAGATCCAGCTTGCATAGTCCCCCTTGTCCGGTTCCGATCCATATCACATTAAACTGATCTTTGTATATGCAATTAATCCTGGAACTACTAATTCCATTATTCTTCCTGGGATCAAAGAGAAAATTTGTAAATATATCAGTATCATAATTATACATGGATAATCCACTTCCCCATGTACCAATCCATAAATTGTCATCAGGACCTATGAGCAGGTACCTTATATCGTCTCCGCCGATTGATTTAGGATCTGATGTACTATAATGGTAATTGTTCAGGTAGCGGAGTTTTCTACCATCCAATACTGTTTTATATAATCCTGAAGTTGTCCCGATCCAGATTATATCATTATGCCGTAAAAGATGATTTATCGTTTTTCCGGAAAGAATTGTGTCCAAGATGAAGTCGGGTTCATATCCAGTTTCGGAGAATAACATTTTATAAACACCCTGAGAAGTAGCCAGAAAGTAGAATTCCTCATTTATTTTTAGCAGGTCATTAATTCGCAGGTTAGTCAGTTCGTTAGGAATTAAATTCGGAGTCCAGTGTGTGATGACCGAATCCTTTCTTAACTCAGTTCTAACGGATGCAATATAATCATGTCCATATACCCATATTGATCCTGAATCGTCCTTCTTCAGACCGTTAAAAGTTATCCGGGAATCAACCGTGATTTGAAAAAAGCGATCCCTATCTGGATAGTAAATATTTAATCCAGTCATGGTCAAGATCCAGACCAATCCATCGTCATCTGTGAGTACATCTCTGATCCTAACCAGAAAAATATCGGATTTAAATTTGGTGTCCAAACTGACATCGTAAAAAGAGTAACCATCATATTTTATTAAACCATTGGAAGTTCCTATCCAAAATACCCCATTTTTATCCTGTTCAATGGACCAAACTGTATTTTGATCGAAACCTTCCCTGTTGGAATAATTCTCAAATGAATATGATAATTCATACTGTCCGAATATTTCTTGCAGCGGAAAGATCAACAATGAAAGAAGTGTTATATAAGGTAGAATCCTTTTCATGCATGTATGTCTATCCAATACCATTCAAGAACAGAAATTTAGTAAAATATTGTATTTATATTTTATTTGAACAGCTCAATATTTATTCAATATAATTTTTTTCGCATTCACAGAATGTTCAGTAGTGATCTTTAGGAAATACAGCCCCTTATTAAGAGCGCTCAAATCAATTTCAAATTGACCAGTTGCTTTACCTTCCATAATATTCGCACCATTTATTGAATAAATGTAATAATAACATGCTGTAGTTCGGTCCATATTTATTTTAAAAATTCCAGTGGATGGATTTGGACTGACAGTGAAAGAAACCATGCTCTCCGTCGGAATAATTCCGCTTAGAAGAGAAAAGTTGGCATTAATACTTTTATCAGCATTCATAACAATAATCAAAGTGTCGGATTGGATTGTTGCACCAATAGTATCACCCCCCCAGCCTTCAAACTGGTATAAAGGATCAGGATTAGCTGCCAGCATTACTTCAGTCCCATAATCAAAAACATCTGAGTCTGGAACTAAATCTACGGTCCCATGTTCAGCAATAATTTTTATAGTATGGGTTAGGATGCTAAAGTTGGCAGTAATATTCTTATTGGCATCCATAATAATAGTCAGGGTGTCACCATTCACTTTAGCATCACTTATGTCGCCGTACCAGCTTTCAAATTGATAAATTGAATCAGGATCTGCTACAAGCTTTACCTGGGTAGCATGTTTGTAAGCTGTTTGTTGAGGTGTTTTTAAAACTGATCCATGCTCAGAGATTAAAATTAAATCGCGGAATACCCCCATATCATACATTACTCCAATCTCTTCAACGGACCATTTGTTTCTTAACTGATCCGGGCTATCACCAATTCCAATAGAAAAGCCTGATATATTGGAAGTTTCAGTGACATTTTCTATATCAATAGTTAGTGGAGTTTCTGCTATATTTCCGATATCTGTTGTGTCTCCATTTATTGCAAATGCAACTGCATCTTTATTTCCAGATTGCGCATTCACAAGCGTAATGGACTTAAATGAAATAGCTCTAAAATCGGAGAGGCTAAGTTCACCACCATTAGCCTCAAAATTTCTTATCTGAATATTTCCAATATCCACCCAATCGGCTGAATCGCCAAAGAATAAATAATCCTTAGTTGCCTCTCTTCCATCACCGCCTAAACCCCAAGCTTTTGCCGTTGACACTCCTCCGGAAAAACCACTTAAAATAGCTTTACCCGCCTGGGGTACAATTTCCATTGAAATTTGAAATGTTGCCAGACCATCTGGGGCTGTTATTGTATCGGATATCATAAAAGCGTGGGAATCAACTCCATAGTTAGTATTTTCAGTTGCCTGGATGTTTGCAATTTTATACATATAATATTGATCAATGCTTAGTGGAATGATCACTTCCTTAGTATGGGTACCATCACTCAGGCTCAGGCTTACAAAATGTTCGCCTGCTGCGGACTGGGGTGGAACTCCACTCACCTGCCATCTGCCTTGAGCTACTTCTTTAACTTCTAACCAATCGGCTCCTCCACCATATGTAATCGTTAGCGCATCCCCTTCAAAATCATAAAAATCCCGGCCTTGCACCAATATATAAGTATAGGTTTCAAATACTTGTGCTTCAGCTGCTACCAGGGTATCCGCGTACCATACTGGGGTGCCATCACCTGAATCAGTAAAATTTATTGGATTGCTTAATACCTTTAGCTCCAAGGCTCTTATTGCTTCACCTGCAGCATTCTCAGCACTAATACTAAAAGCATAATCAGCAGGTAATTCTTCTGTTGGAAAACCTTCTAATATCCATGTTCCCGGTTGAGAACCTGATTCACTTAGTCTTAACCATGATGGCAGATTAGCTCCGGTTATTGCAAGTCGAATCGTTGTTGCATCACCTTTGGAATTCCAAAAGTCTCTTCCTTCAGAAAACGCATGATAGTATGCTTGTCCAATAAAAGCCTCAGGCAATATTGTCTCTTGTCTCGCCCAATTTGGGGAGCCCTGTGACTGATTTTTTACTAAATAATTATCCAATAAAATAACTTGTTCGATGGCATATGGTAACAATGTCAGCTTGCCCCAATTATAAGGGTCTATGAGCGCACCGCCCAGAGAAATAGCCCCTCCGCCTAATATTGCCGGACCGTACCACTGAACAAACTCTTCGTTAGTAAGCGCCGGAACTCCTCCACTATTCCAGAGGGTTGTACTCATAGGAGGGTCGAAATGTCCAACGACCTTGTCATCCCAGGTTCTTGGATTCCAATCCTTTGTATGTATATAGCCATTCCTGGCAGCAATCCATTGGAGTGCAAAGAGATTTTGGACATGGTCCCCGAGATTTTTACCACCTGAAAAGGGGTGGCCAAACATATAATCATCAAAAAGAGTGGCATCTGAAAATGGGTTATTTACCAGGTCATTACTTCCCGGAGCATTATTGAAAGCAATAGCCGCATCCGGATTTTCTGCATGACATGCATCAGCAAATGCCTGGAAAATTCTTTGATCATCTACATTATCACTTGAAGCTTTATCACCATTATATTGCCACATCATTCGCCCGGAATCAAACAACCAGGCATCAATCAATTTACCATATCTGATTGCATAATCTTTAAGTACAAATTCTGCATAGCAGAACATATATTGACGTTCGGGCCAATCTGGATTTGTATGGTAGGTTTGACTATTTATAAAAGCCTGGGCCTCTGCAGTGGTGTTACACCAGTTTTTCCAGCGTTCAGTAATATCAGGATATGCCTGTGGTGCAGGGATCCGTTCGTCACCATCCCAGCGAAGCAGCATATTCGAACTATTTACATAGACCATGGTTTTCAAGCCTGCTTTTCTAACTGCAAGTAAAATATCCAGAAAAGGATCTCTTCCTGATGCTGCTCGGGGAACAACTAAATTGATGGGATCTCCATTGCTATCTGTATCCCCCTGCCATAAACTTTCCAATAATTCGCTCGGGCCGAGATGTACCGGTGATCCGGTGAATGGCTCTCCTAAGCGAACCTGAATGTAATCGATTGTGCGAAGATTCTTAATCTGTTCCAGAAATGGATCAATGAATAAATTTTCACTTTTACCATTTTCCGTTTTAGCAGGCCCCCAATTTATTCCCCAGGTTCCCCTCATCCAGTCGGCACGAAGACCCAGGTCAGGGTCAGGGATTTGTGCTTGAAGAGAAAACGCACAATATATGAGCAATAAATGAACTACATTTTTTTTCACTGATAGATTTATTTTATTTAGTTTTAAAATGGCAAAGTATCTATTCATTTGTAGATGGAGTTGCTCTAATACACCTTTTTCTTGTCATTTTCTATCTTTCGGATGGTATTACTTTTTCGAAGGAATTTAATGTATTGAAAAAGGGTGATTTATTAGGAATTGAAACTTTTCTTAATTTTGCACCATCTGAAATTTCTGAAGTACCCCGAGTGGGCTTTACGTGATACTGCCGAAAATGAGGTACTTATCAGGAATTTAAAAATGTACGATGTGCGAAATTCAGATGTTCGAACTTACTGGGTCAGATGCTGCACAAATATTCCTCCAACTGCACCAACTGTATTAAATTATTTGTGTGTCATATTACGGATATCCTTTTTTGAACCTATGATAAGCTCATTGTGTTGATATATGCCTCCGATACATGCTATCCTGCTTCCTACTTTTTTCTTTAACTCCATAGCTCATGGTTTCCTCCTACACCTATGGGTGCAAGAGTTTCAGAAGCATCACAACCGTTAGCAACGATGTATTCCTCTATTCCGAAAGCACCCCCGCAGGTGTGACAGGTAATTTTGAAATCAAGTTCATGCAAGGCATTATGCATTTTCCGGTCACAGGACCGACAAAATTCCTGGTGAAGCTCAGGAGATACAAGTGTGTTTGATGAGGCCCCTCCACTGGTTTCTATAAGGTCAAATCTGGCACCCTTCATTAAATCAATAAACTCTCTTTTGATGTCAAATTGTATATTTTTCCTATTGAGTGCTTTCTGCAAAATCGAACATGATACTTCTGATCTGGGTTTTGGAAGGCTCAATTGGCTCTCCAACCTGCCGCCAGTTATGCCCGGCATTCTTAACAACTATTAATTCAACTTTTGCCTCCAATTTCTGGGCCTTGGAATTCAATAGAGTTGCATGAGAGAGATGTACAGATTGATCACTGTCGCCTTGCATTAGCAGCAGAGGAGGACTATCCTTAGTTACGAGGAAATAAGGGCTTACTTCCCGGAGAGCCTCAAAATCATCGTCTGAATAGCTGTTTTTCCCGGTTATATCAGCCAGGTGGCGGTTTTTCGGTGAATTTTGCTCATCGTGAACAACAGAACCTGTAAAATCGCTTGGTCCGTACCAGGAAATTCCTGCTGCAGGCTTTACATTGATATTTGCCAAAGCAGGATCGCCTAAAAATTTTTCAGGATCGGAAAAGGTAAGCATTTGCGCAATATGTGCCCCCGCAGATTCCCCCCAAACGATAATTTTATCAGGATCGATCTGGTACTTATCAGCATTTTTCTTCAAAAAACGAAGTCCATCCCATGCATCTGTAACACAATCTCTTATAAGAACAATAGGTGAACCCGGGTCGGTGTTTACAAGTCTATAGCTCAACGAAACACAACAATATCCCTTTTCGGCAAAATAAAGGGCAGTTTCAGCCCGGAGGTCATTCAGGCGCAGGTATTCTTTTGCTCCACTTCGAAAACCTCCGCCATGTACAAAATAGAGAACAGGTGCCTTGTTATGGATAGAGTTTGTTGGCATTAAAATATCCATAAGAAGCAGTTTATCACCAACCTTCTTATATGCCACATTGCGATAGGAATGACCTGGCCATGAAATCGTGTCTCTGACAAGATTAAATTTGAATTCGGGAAGTGAAATAAAACTATCAGCATTTGAATCCATCATAGAAAACCTGTCTTCCGGATTCTTTTCTGTCTGATTAGAATTGACAAGTCTCGATGCTAGTGTTAAATCATCAAACTCTTTTCTGGATATAAGCTTGTCTTTGTCTTTATCAAATCGCTGAAATTCCATCCTGTTTAAATGGATACTGTTAAGAGAATCCAGCTTCTTTGATTCGCTTATCTTCGGTCCATCTTGAGATAAACCTGAAAAGTTAAACAGGTTTATAAGGATGAGAATCAACCAGACAGCAGAAGGGCAAGGACTTTTTGTACACATTTCTTTATTTTTTTAGATCACTTAATCGATGCTACCAGCCTTTAATCTTTAGTATCGGTCATAGTGTAATATACTCCCGGAGATTTCCACATCACGAAATCTCAGTTCATTATGAATGAAGTTAATGGGTAAGGTCATAAAGTACCTGACAGGAGATCCGTTAAGCTTTGCAGGAGTCCAGTCACCCGGAAGATGCGTGATTGCACTAATCAGGAATTCATTCATCTGAACTGACCTTCCTTCAAGTGCTGTGACACCCTGGATTTGGCCTGTCTCCATTATAACAAGCCCGATTACAATCTCGTCATCAAACTCATTCAGATTCAATTTAGATTCAGCCAGTTTGCTCATGATATAGGTTCGGAAAAAATCCTTATTTGCGTGATACACCGGATCTACATCAACCGAAAAGAAGATGGAATCAATATATTTTGATCCGTCCAATAACCAATTCTCATTTGAAATAAGTTGATTGTCTTTATAGATGGAAATGGACTTAATCTTTCCGTTTTTTTTATAGTATTCAGTGACAGTTCCGTCCAGATAGAGGGGCAAAACACTTTTGCTTGTTCCGCTGCGAATGACAGTTGCTCTCTTTAATTCCTGAAACTTGTAAAGACCCTGACCGAGTTCCTCGAACTCCCTGGAAATTCTTTTAGGAAAAAAAGTGTTTTCATAATAAGTGATCTTTTGGTTTTTATTTCCTTTGATCTTTACCCACTGCTTCATCGACCTTCCCCAGCTTTCTGCTTTATATTGGTAAGTCGTCATTATGTATTTTTTTTCTGATTGTTTTTTCACTTCCAGCATGACGATCGCATCTTCTTTTTTGTCTACGGGTTTCGAATTGGCTGCAAAAAAGTATGAACCTTCTTGGCCTTTTGCACTTTGAGTTAAAAACTTTGTAATTAGAAAAACCCATATGAATCTTTTCATCATCTTATTTTATTTCATCTGTATATAATATATTTTTTAAGGTCAGATGAACCCCGCAGGGCTCACTGAAAGTAAACCCAAATGTCACGAAATTATATTGGCTTCGCCGACCGCATTCGCATAAAGCTATCTGCGAGCGCTGAAGCTGCTTTGCGGAGGCGCCAGCGGTTGCGAAGCTCTCCCGATTACAATCGGGATCGGTTGTGTTTTTCGAAACATGGGGGTTTCATCATTGTATTTTTTATTTCATTTATAGAGATTTCGGTATCAGGTTTTGCATGTTGTCTTTATAAGTTGAATTGCGCAGTAATTATTCACCGGACAATACTTTCTTATACTGTTTCAATTATGCTTAAAATTATGCAAAAATTATTCGGATTTCAAATTTATCGCAATACAAAAGCAATTACAAGAAGCTCTGAGTAATCAGAACATGACTGCGTTATTAGATTTGCTTCACCATGCTATGTCATGGTATTGAATGATACAAGCAAGTATTTGACCAAAGACGACAATAACAAAAGCAATATGTGATGTACATTGCATTATGAATAAGGCCTATCTAGTTGCATGACTTGTTAAATTATGCATTCAATACTGTTAATAGTACCGACATACTTGACTCAGTATCTGAATTTCTCGTAAATTGCACACAAATCTTAATGTCGAGACAAAGACAGTATTTAGGATTTGCTAAAGTGGATATGTTTTGGATGTACTAGTCCCAAAAGAAGACGATGAAAAGAATACTGCTTTTTGTTCTTGTTTTGCTGGCATTTACATTCTGTGGGAAGGATGTAATTAAAACCAGTTTTAGAATAGAACCTAAGGGGTTTGTTCTGGAAGCTAGTTTTTTTGATTCATTAGGGCCATCTTCCCATTTTACGCACAGATACTCAGGAGGAGTTGTCACCTTTTCAGACAATCAGCAGAGCTATAGTTTTAACACCGGCAAGGTATTTATTGACGCTTATGACTTTGAGCTTCCTGTGGGTGAATATTTAATGGAATGTTTCACCGATACAGCATCAAACTATGGACAATCCGGAGGGTCATTTATCAGCTCTCCACAAACTATTTTCCTTACTGATTCTACCGAAAAGATATATGTGGATGTTCAAGCTACATGTTCTTTAATCCTCGTAAATGATGATGAAGACCATTTAGAAGAGCCACCATCAATAATTAAAAGATATAGTTACAGCGGAGGCTTTTTTCAATCGTATCCAATGGCGCAGGATACTACGACGGGATTGTATTACGCCTATTTCGCACCCGATACCAGGCCCGAGAATCCTTCTGCCTATATTTGGTTCTACAAGGGTCGCCCGGGTATAGAAACAGGAGGCATTTCAACAATAGATTTCAGTCTTGGAAAAGTGTACATGTTCGATATCATTGAATAATGAAAAGATTCTTTTTCTATATTATGCTAATAATAGGATCCTGCCGCTTCGTCCCTGTTGTGTGTCAGGATTCGATAAATATAGAATTATCCTTTCAGAAGGAAGATTTTACATTGAATACGAACAGTGAAGGTCTGGTGCGGATTATCGCAAGCGAAGGGTCATATTTTTATTCTGAAGAGCCTGATAAACCAGCCCTTCCTTCTCGCAGCGTTGATATTTTGGTACCTGAGGGGGCTGAGCTTATCGATTTCGATTTCAGTTTTGAAACTGAGGAATATCCGCAAGAAATGCGTCTGAGCAAAAATGAACTTCCGCTTTCATTTAATGATGCGAATGGAGCGAACATAAATGTATCAGCTTCGGCCTTTTCTGGAACTTTTCCCCAGGAAGTGCTCAGTTATAATTCCAAAGAGATGATGCAGGGATATACCTGGCTCAATTTCACGGTTTCGCCATTTCTTTATGATAGTCAATCTGGAATTCTGTCATTGATTCATCATTTGAAGATCATTCTCACCTACAATCATCATCAAGACCTTAAACTTTCTCCGATTAGAAAAGAGCAGCTCATCCAATCTCTTAAGGAGCGGGTGGAAAATCCTGAAGATTTCTCCGTTTATTACCTGGATAAAGAACAAAGCGTATTAAAATCATCGAAAGCTAAACTTGATTACCTGATCATAACAAGCCAGGCCTTAAAGGAGGAATTTAAACCACTGATTGAATGGAAGCAGCGTAAGGGATTGAAGGCAGAGATTATTACTTTGGATGAAATTTATAGCAGATATGACGCGGCTACACCTCAGTTGAAAATTAAACACTGCCTTAGGGAATACTATGAGGATAGGAATCTGACCTGGGTTTTGCTTGGAGGAGATCATGAGATTGTTCCGGTGCAAGCTTGCTATGGTGTCGTTGCAGTGACGTTGGTGGATAACACTATTCCTACTGACCTCTTTTATGCATGTTTTGATAAAAGTTTTGACTGGAATGGTACAATAGACGAGAAAATTGGTGAACCTTATTTTGATTTTGTGGATATTCTCCCTGAAGTATATATAGCCAGGGCACCGGTTAACAATCCTGAGGAGGTTGAAGTATTTGTTAGAAAATCTATTGAATATGAGCTATTCACCCCGCAAAAAGACTTTGCAGAAAAAATATTGATGTCAGGAATGAAGTCCTGGAATATCTGGGACGGAAAAAGTGATAATCATCACTGGAATGAAAAGATGTTTCATTCATATGTAAAATCCGGATGGTCGGGTAAAAAATATGGTTATTATGATACCGGAAGTGATTTCACAGGTGGTGAGAATTACCAGCTGACGGCATCCGGTTTGGCTGACCAGATTAATTCCGGCTATAGTATTTTTCACTTCGCAGGTCATGGAAACAGCACTTCCATAATCATGGAAGAGGGGGCTGGTTTTTCAGTAAAAGAAGCATCCTCGCTAAAGAATAATGCTGTTGGAGTGATACTTTCTTCCAGCTGCTATATCAATTCTTTTGACAGAGCCGATCCTTGTTTGAGTGAAGCCTTAATGCGAAATCCTTACGGTGGCTGTGTCGCATTTTGGGGAAGCGCAAGAGATGCATGGGGTTTACCGAATATATCAGAAAATTTAGGTCCCTCTTACTTATTCAATGCAAAATTCCTGGAAAACCTGTATAAAGAAGGTCAGGCAGAGAGGGCATATTCCTTTGCAGCATTATGCTCCAATGCAAAAGCAAATATTAGTGGGAACAGCACAATTGCAGGCGCATACTGGTTTTTGCAATATTCCTTAAATGCCATGGGAGATCCGGAATTACCCATCTATTCCCAAAATCCATCCATTTTTGACAATGTCAGGATTTATAAATGGGATAATCATTTGACAGTGAATACCGGCGGGATTTCTAATTGCAGAATCTGTATCACAAGTGAGGATCTTGAGCTGGGTTTTCAGGAAGTTGCAGAAGGAGTTTCATACTTTACCTTCGACAATTTGCCGGAATCATATCAGGTGACGATTACTAAACGGAACTTCATCCCATACAGGTATATATCGGCAATAACATCAGCATACAATGCTGATTTTATTTCAAGTGTCCGTATCTATCCAAACCCTGCTAAGGAAGAAATTTATATTGATTTCAACCATCAGAAAGGTTTGTTATACCTTTACGATGTAAATGGAAAAATTCAGAAAGAAAAGGACCTTATTTTTGGTTCAAATATACTTTCACTTTTAGGCTTTTCAGAAGGAACATATATTCTGAAAATTGTATCTGATCAGGGAATGGAATACAAAAAACTGATTAAGTTTTAATTTTATAATTTTAAAACGCAGTTAAGCTTAATTTGCTGTCCATTTTCAAGAACATTTATTGCAATAATCTTTAGATTAGCTGGGTAATAATAAAACAGGAACAGATGAAGCTGTTGAGTTTGAAATCAGTATTAATCAGGTCAATTTATTAACCTCTTATTATGATGAAAAGTCTAAACCAATTATCCCTATTTTTATTTCTAATGTTTTTTTTAGCATGTAACAGGATTGTAGAACCCGATGCGAATTTCAATCCCTCATTGACCATGTGGTATGATAAACCGGCTGCTAACTGGACCGAAGCTATACCAATTGGGAATGGTAGCCTGGGGGCAATGGTTTTTGGTGGAACGGATTCAGAAACCATTCAGTTTAATGAAGAAACACTTTGGACTGGGCAACCTCATGATTATGCACATGAAGGTGCAAATAATTATCTCGATGATATTCGTAATCTTCTCTGGCAGGGAAAACAGGCAGAAGCAGAAATACTTGCCAATAAACAATTTATGTCTCAACCCTTTGGACAACAAGCTTATCAAGCATTTGGTAATGTTTTACTGAATTTTCCAGGACATAATAATGTAAGTAAGTATCAACGGCGATTAAATCTGGCAACAGGAATAACCACCACTTTTTATAAACTGGATGGTGTTGCATACAAAAGAGAAATATTCGCTTCCCATCCGGATAAATCTATAATTATCCGACTTGAAGCCAGTAAGAATGAGGTAATTAATTTTTCTGCCGCGTTGGATTGCCCTCACAATGATTTTACAGTTTTTGTTGAAGGGAATGAAATATTATTGAGAGGGAAGGCAAATAATTATTCAAAGGAAAAAGGCAGAGATGGTAGTCCTTACCCTGAAAGTAAACTGACTTTTGAGGCACTTATAAAAATAATAAATGAGGGAGGCGAGTTGGTTAAGAACAATAATTCATTACAAGTTGTAAATGCAAGTAAAGTAACGATTTACCTGGTGGCAGCCACCAGTTTTGTAAACTACACCGACATAAGTGCAAACCCTGCAGAAAAGTGTGAAAATGTACTGGGTAGTCTTGCGGAGAAATCATATAAAGCTATAAAATCGGCTCATATAAATGATTATAAAGAATTATTCGGCAGGGTTAATTTGGATTTGAGTAGTTCAGAAATATCAATGCGTCCAACGGATAGGCGCCTTATTTCATTTCAAAACGATCAGGATCCTTCATTGGTGGCTCTATTGTATCAATATGGTAGATACCTGTTGATTGCTTCTTCACGACAAGGCTCACAACCTGCCAACCTGCAAGGCATTTGGAATGATAAACTGACACCTCCATGGGATAGTAAATACACCATCAATATTAACACAGAAATGAATTATTGGCCGGCAGAAATGACAAATCTTTCCGAGTGTACTGCACCCTTAATAGAAATGGTAAAAGACTTATCAGTAAGCGGGCAGAATGTTGCAAAAGAACATTATGGAATGAATGGCTGGGTAACTCACCATAATACTGATATCTGGAGGGGGACGGCACCCATAAATAACTCCAATCATGGTATTTGGCCGGTTGGTGGAGCATGGTTATGTCAACATTTGTATTGGCATTATCAATTTACCGGGGACAAAGAATATTTGAAAAATACCGCATATCCGATTTTAAAAGAGGCGTCCAGGTTTTTTATGGAATATTTAGTTCCGGATACTGAGCATCCTGGGTGGTTGGTTAGCGGTCCCAGCAATAGTCCGGAACAAGGAGGATTGGTAATGGCTCCAACCATGGATCATCAGATAATAAGGGATTTGTTTGGGAATACTATCGAAGCTGCCGGTATTCTTGAAGAGGATATGGATTTTATTCAAAAGTTGAAGGAGGTCCGGGAGCGAATTGCTCCAAATCAAATTGGCAAGTACGGCCAGTTACAGGAATGGCTTGAGGACAAGGATGATCCCGGGAATCAGCACAGACATATTTCGCACCTATGGGGATTGCATCCCGGGAATGAAATTCATCCCTTAACAACTCCGGCATTGGCCGAAGCATGTAAAGTTACTTTGGTACAAAGGGGTGATGGAGGAACAGGTTGGTCAAGAGCCTGGAAAATAAACTTTTGGGCGCGATTACTTGATGGCGATCATTCATTTTTATTACTTAAGAATTTGCTTGTTCCATCCATTACACAGGAAAAGGATATGAAAGACAAGGGAGGATTATACCTGAACCTGCTTTGTGCACACCCTCCATTTCAAATTGATGGAAATTTTGGAGCTACTTCCGGAATATCTGAAATGCTATTGCAATCGCATTTGCAGGATAAAAATGGCGATTTTTACCAGGATATTCTTCCGGCACTCCCATCAGTATTTTCAAAGGGAGAAATTTCAGGAATTAAAGGCAAAGGAGGATTTGAGTTTACGATACGCTGGCAAAATAATCAATTGGTGGAGCTTACCGTAAAATCCCTTCTTGGAAAGAAACTTAATCTGCGATATGACGGAAAGGAGATAGTGAGCGAAACGGAACCCAATGGAGTTTATAACTATGATATTAAAGATTTCGTGAACATTCCAGAACTTCAGCAAAAAATTGCAGAATACGGGATTCCACTTAAATAACTCTCTTCGACCGCCTCCGGGGTCGTTCCCGTGCATTGTTGCTACCGGGGGTGGAACCCCGGTTATTCTTAAGTCTTAATTCTCCACAAAATACATAATCCGTGCTGCATTCCCGGTCCCCGAACTTTCTTTTAGCATTTTTAACTTAAGTTCATGCTTGCCATCATTCAGGTCGTTTGCGAACATAATCGTCTGCGGGTAGTGTAAATTTTTACTGTATTTTTTGTGATACAGATCATGCTTTACAAACGGGCCGCCATCAATACTCACTTGTACCGTTCCTGCATCAGGTCCTGAAAGTATATAAGCACCAACAGCAGTTCCACTGAAGTCAAATGATAGCTCGGCTCCTTTTTTTGTAGTCCAGAACATAGGTGAGTCCAAAAATCGTTCTCTTTTCTGACCTTCAAGTTTATCCCAATCAGGAATAGAAAAAGACCAATCCCGGCTATAATTGCATTCTGCAGGATCAATGAGTTTTCCATTTTCTAAATTGTTTTTATTTAGCGGTTCAGGTGTTATAAATACTTCTTTCCGTGACCATGCCTCCTCAAGCATACTGCTTATCATATGTTGGCAAATGGCATTACCAAATGGTTTTGGATGGGTACCTCCAAAAGTTTCCCAATCGAGTGTTCCAACAGTGATCTGATCGGCTACCTCTTTTGCAAGGTTGCATGTGGATATATTGTAGTGTTTTGCAACAGCCATGTGCGCAGTAACAGAGGTTCGAATAATTCCATTCTGATAATCTTCCAGAATTTTGGGATTAACAAAAAAGGTCATAACAATATCCACATTTGGATTATGTTTTCTGGCCTTTCTTATGATACCTTCCATTCCCAACATGGCTTCTTTATATGAGTCTTCTGTATCCTGATCATCGTTAACAGCAAATTCCACAAATAGTAAATCCAAAGGTCCCTTGCTTAGCACATCACGCTCCATTCTGAAAGCACCTGTTGTTGAACCCGTGGACGCTATTCCTGCATTTGTAAAAGTAAAATCTGTGTTAGGGAATTTTTCCTTCAGATAATTGCAAAGCATTGGACGGTATCCTTCCATCTCGGTAATTGATCCGCCTATAAAAGCCACATGTCCTTTTTGTTCCTGTTCGAACTGGATTTTGCAATTTTTGAATTCACTTCGCAGGATGGTATTGTTCTTACTCCATTCAGGCTCTGTTGATACCTGGATTTCCTTATTTCCCGTGCTTCTTAAAATAAAGTCGACGATTGGCTTTGGATCTTTCAGTGAATGAGGATGGTGTCCAACTTCCGGTTTATGGATCACTTTCATTTCCCAACCCAGTTCATTCAGTCTTTTGTTTAGTAATCCCGTGTTCTCTGAAACGGGTACAGTGATATCAGCATCGCCTACCACATGCAATATAGGTACTTTTTCCCTGGCAATATTCTCCAAATGATCAACAGGATTTCCTTTAAACGCCATGGCCTCTTCCTCAGTAAAACGGTACTGTACCAGGCAGGATTTCCATGCTTGTTCTGATCCCTCACCTACACCATTTCCCATGGGCCAGCTCTTAAAATCACAAACGGGGCCATCTCCATAAATGCATGCAACTTTTTCGGCATTCCTGTCCGCCCAATTATAAACGATTAGTCCTCCCCTGCTCATTCCTTCCATGACTACTTTTTGATTCAGTCGAAACTCAGTTGTCATCAATTTATAAAACCCGTCCCAGATAGCAATGGCTTCTTCGTTACCAAACATCCCCGCAACATCAATATAGGCGACATGGAATCCTTGCCCGAGTAATGCTATATCTGTTTGTGGCTCATGGTCCCAGAATCGTGCCCGCCAGATCCAATCCCGGTTATTGTTGGCATGTTCAGGAAAAACAATTTTTATGTTTCTGCCATTTATGGTCGAATCAAGGATCTCATAGCCATGCCATCTCTTGGTGTCCTGAGACATGCCCGTTTGTGACAGCCCGATAATGAGCAATAATGAAAGAAGGACAGTTTTTTTGATTATGTCTAAGCTATTCATTCAGAGGCTATTTTTTAAACGCTTTCCTACTTCATTTAAAGTCTTTACATCATCAGGATGAATAGAACCGTCTGGTAAGGGACCTGTATTTAAAAGTAGATTTGCCTGAACAGCATCAGCCTTTTTAAGCATTTCCATCACTTGTCCGGCCGATTTATGCGCTTTGTCATTCAGGCGGTCGTTGCCCCAGGAAGTGGGCTGCAGGGTATCACATAATTCTAAAGGCACTTCTGATGTTCCTGTGAAATGCCGTTCCGGAGCTTTGAAATCTTCAGTTCCCAATAAGCCCTGTTTGTATGATACCAGCACCTGCGGTTGAAGCGAGTGAATATGATCGTAGAGTTCCTGTGCCTTGAACTCACTGATCTTTTCCGGGCGTGAATTTGGTGTCCCAATTCCATCCAACCATATAGCTCCAATGGGGCCATAATTCGAAAGGAGTTCAGTGATCTGGTTTTTCATGAATTCCAAATATAGCTGAAGATGATGGTCTTCTCCATAAGCATAGCTCTCCTCGGGAGGATCGTATGCCGGTCTTGCACTGCCACCCCAATCTTTATTATTGGGAGCATGCGGATGACGCCAGTCACGGCCATGAGAGTAGTAGAGGTAAAATCCCAAGCCCTTTTTCTGGCATTGCTCAGAGAGTTCAGCAACCAGGTCCCGTTTTGCCGGGGTGTTTGTACTCTTGAATTCTGTATATTTTGAATCGAAGAGGCAGAAGCTATCGTGGTGCCTGGTAGTGAGGTTGATGTACTTCATCCCTGCGCCCAGAACCATATCTGTAATGATGTCTGCATCAAATTTGTCAGCTGTGAATTTTGCTGCCAGCTTTTCGTATTCATTCACTCTAATTTTCCCTCTGAATTGCACCCATTCTGCCGATTTTGAATGTTCACCCTGCCAGTAGCCTTCAAGCAAACTGAATAGTCCATAGTGGATGAAAAGTCCGAATTTAGCCTCTCTGAAGTATTGAAGTGCTGCTTTGCGCGGATCCTGGGCATAGAGTTTTTCATATCCTTTGAGATAGGGAGGGATTTTGGGTTTTGAATTTGCGTAGACAGCATTTTCGAAGGCAAAGGGGCCAAGCAGCGCAGCGCCGGAGAGTGCTGCACTTGTTTTTAGTATCTTTCGTCTATCCATTTTTGAAGGATTTTCATTTTTCACTTATTGTCAGAGTCCCATATAATTTTGGCTTGCTCATGTTCAATGTCCAGCCATACGGAAACATGTTCAAATTCTCGTGTATAGATGTTGTCTTCCTTCTTTGCAGGGCCTAAGGGAGGTCCAAGAGGTTTTTTATATTCGGGGAATAGTTTAAGCCAGACGGAACTATCATTTCCATTGGCACTATATCCATCACTGGCAAAGAAATAGCTATACTTCTCTGCACATATCAGAAATACGGATAAGCTGTAGGTAAGGCGGTCTTGTACCAGTTCTGCCTCAGCCTTCATCCGGGTATCGTCGATCCCAATTCCTGTCTTCTTTGCTTTGCCCAGTCCCATAGTAAAACAAATGATTTTGCCCTTCCTGGCAGCCTGTTGAATTGCATCGATCCCCTTGGTAATATACTCCAAACGTTTATATCCATTGGCCTCAATTTCAAAACCTTCAATATATGATCCATCTACATAATCAAGATAATCCAGACCTGAATTTGTAAGTCTTGCCCGAATCAGGTTGGCTATCAGGAGTTTATCATCTCCAATTCTCTCGTCCAATTCTTTCATGGTTTGAATATACGCAGCCACAACTTCCAACTTCTTTTCAGTGCCAATTTCCTTGCCCAGGAATTCCGGCTCCAGTGCTTTGATATTGCCATCGATAAAAATTCCATCGATCTGATCATTCGCAGCCATTTCCACGCAGTGGTCCACCCACCATTTGCGCAATGCCGGATTTGTGAGATCATAAGCTTCGCGTTTCCCGTCATGGACTAATTTGCTTTCTCCAACTGAATTCGTCAAGAAGGGATGGTCAATTTTATCAATAGAACCATTGCTATCGTAACCCCCATAATGAACTATGATATTGCGGTAATAGAGCACTTTTGCATTAGGATTGATATTTTTGATTCCTTTTGCAGCTTCCAATGAACCTTTTTCAGTGGACCCATAAGTTGCTGATCCGGTCGTTTTCTCCAGGGTGATAATTGGAAAAGTAGCAAGGTATTGCAATTCTTCCTGGTTGAATGCCTCAGATTTTCTCATATGCATATAGAGGGGGACATGATCCCAGCTGAATTCGGGATAATTGGTATTCTCATGAACTTTTTTATCCTGACAGCTGAAACAGAGTGGGATTAAAACTGATAGTAGCAACAGATTTTTCATATTTCTGGTTTTAAGATTAGTTTATTTCCAGCCCTCTATTCTTACAAAAAAGCCGGCACTTGGATATTCGTCATGACAAGCAAGGAAAAGACATTCAGGCTCTCCATTTTTCCATAAAATATGTGGTCGTTCGGTACGGGCAAGTTTATCCTTAAAAAAGAATGTATTGGTTTGATAACCTATTTCAGGTCTTCCCCAATCAATTCCATCTCTGGAAGTGTATATCAGACCCGGTCGCCAGCCTCCGGCTTTTGTATTTCTGTCTTTCATGGGGACACCTTCAAGCATATCCTTGACACCAGTTCGGTCTTCCACAATCATATAGTACATTCCTTTGTAATAAAATGCACAGGGATCTTCAATGTCAATGGAAGAATCGGCATAAGAGATCAAAGGGTTGTTAGCATAATTTTCATAAGGGCCTTCGATATTATCGCTCATTGCCAGAGATATTTCGCGATAGGCCTTTGGCTTATATTGGTCAGTCATCGATTTAAAATAAATTCTGTATTTGCCATTCTCAGCTACCAGAAATGTGGGGTTAGAAGCATGATTGATCTCGTAGCCATTCATTTTCCCCTCAGCGCGAATAATTGGATTATAGGGGCTTTCCACCCAAGGTCCTTCCAATGTTTTTGTAGTTGCGATGCCGACTTCCTGTTTGCTATTTGGAACCATATTGTTTTTCAAGAGATACACAAGCACATAGGTGTCACCCACTTTCGATACCTGTGGGTTATGATATGCTGCTGTATTACTCGAAAATGTGGTGTCAACAAAGACATAAGGACCTTCTGGCTTATCGGCAGTATAATGTACAATTTTACTGTCCCTTGACCAGTTGCCACTATTTGGAATTGCAGACATAAAGACATGCAGCTTACCATTTTCGTCGTAAATCGGAGCCATACACCAGTGCCACCATCCTTCATTTGCATCCAGAACGTATTGACCAGTTACCTGGGACTTGCAAAAAGAAGACTCTTTGATCGATTGGTCTTGTTTACATGAAATTGATAAGATAAAAATACTGAAAATGCGAATCAGTCTAATAATTTGTTTCATGCATTACTAATTTTAATTGAATACCAAAAATCTATAATAATTCTTGAAAAAGGAATCTTAAATCGACCAAAGTGTTGCTCAAATCACTTAAAAAGAGAAAAAGTATGCTATTCATGTGTAGCTTCATCTATATATAATTTAATTTCAAAGGTCATATGAACCCCGAAGGGCTCACTGCAAGTAAACCCACATGTTTTAATGAAATATGTTCATTTGTGTTTAGCTTCGCCGACCGCGTTCGCATAAAGCTATAGCGGTTGCGAAGCTCGTAAACTCGGTTCATTTGTGTTTGTGTTTCACGAAACATGTGGGTTTCATTTTTTCTTTATTATTATCATCCGGGTTTATTAATATGCTAATTTATATCCCTTCCTTATAGGATTATTAGGGTCAAGCCACCACTCACCAGGTCCTTCAGCCTGGATATCATCCCAAACCTCAAATAGCTTTTGTTTTATTTCATAATATTTTTCAGGGAATGTTTCAGCAAGATTTTTTGTTTCTGCCGGATCATCAACAACATTAAATAACAGGAGCACGTCCATGGTTTCATTGCCGACCATCTTCCAGTTTCCTATGCGTATAGCAACACGGCTGTCTGGTAATGAGACATGTGTTCGCCAAAACATGGGGATATCACGTACTAAAGGCTTTCCGTCAAAGGCAGGCAACATGCTTACACCATCAATCTTACGGTCAGTTGGAAGATGAACTCCTGCAACATCCAGGGCTGTAGCAAAAATATCGGAACCTATTATTGGAATATCACTTACGGTCCCCGGCTGAATATGTCCCGGCCAGCGAACGATTCCCGGAACACGAATGCCACCCTCGAAATCGTCGCGCTTGCGGCCTCTTAGCCCACCTGTAGATCCACCCTTAATACCACCCTTTCCTTCAGGGCCATTATCTGAGGTAAAGATGAACAATGTATTTTCTGTCAAACCCTGTTCATCAAGGGCATCCATAACCTGACCCAATGCAAAGTCCAGCTGTGTAATATTTCCCATGTACATGGCATTTACATCTTTTCCGTAGGGCTCTAAAAAAGGATCATCTGTTGCGATAGGCGCATGTGGTTCATGCACCCATATCGAGAGTACAAATGGCTTTTTCGGATCATGAATGTCCTTTAGCCAATGGATCGCTTCCCTTGCCACGAATGGGGCGGAGTATGCATTCACCTCACCCACGGGTACTGTATCTTTTCATTTCCGTAGCATCCGGAATCACCCCAGCCCATATCATCGGCGAGAAAAACAATAATGTTTGGTCTGTCAGCTTTTATTTCCTGACCGTAGCCTGAAATTATTGCAGTCAAAAGATTAGCCAGGATAATGTTGATTTTTAATTTATGCATGGTTTTCTATTTTTTCTTCTCATATTAAAAAAAGTGCTTGCCAGGATAATTTGAGGTGACAGTGCATTTATAAACCAACTGTAAATATCGATTAAATCTGAGTGTTTGAGGTACTCAAATCATTCATTTACTTGCTTAAATTACGCATAGGTGTTAAGATGTTCCCTGTGCTTTATCTCAACAAAATTATGATCGGAATTAGCGTTAAGATTCGTATGATATGCAATATATTGGTCCAATTATATATAGCAAATATTGAATAGTGATTACATATTCAGGAATACAAGCTAAATCACATCTCAATGAATATATATTTCGAAGTAAAGCGTATTTCAATCCTCCTTATATTTACAGCATGCACTCTGGTAAAGGATTTTTGTGTAGGTAGTCATTTTTTGATGATTTAGTTTAAAATTAGAACTACCTGTTAATGTGTTGAGAAAGGAGAATATCGTTTTTCAGGAATATTTTTTTTCTAATTAATAGAATTTAGTGCGACTCCCTCGGGGGTCGATCCTTCACAGGCCACTAATTCCGGGGGTGGAACCCCGCTTATTATAGTTTGAGTCCTCCCAAGGGCCGCCAAAGGCTTGCCAACATCACGAAGACCTCATTCAATAAATGTAACTTCAGTGACTTCTTAAGTTTTATATCCCTGGAATTTGCACCAATCAAAATTTATTATTCACCCTTCAAAGACATATTATCTTCTGGCCAGGGGTATTCAAAAGAACCTGGATGATCAGGCATAAATTCAATACCAGGAAGCGATAAATGCCAGTCCAGAAGCTGCTTGCTCATTTGTTCAGCTATTACCGGATATTCATTGGCCAGATTATCTACTTCACACGGATTTTCTTTCAGATTATAAAGTTCCTTCCTGCTGCCGTCAGGATTTATTAGCAGTTTCCAGTCACCGTCAAGCATTGCAAGTGCCGGACTTTTTTGGATATGTCGGCCCCAGGGGCTATAGCGATACTCCCACATCAATGGCTTTGTTCGTTTTGTTGGTTTACCCAGCAAGGCCTGTGACATATCCAGGCCATCCAGCTTCATCTTCCCGCTAACTTTTATACCTGCAAGACTGCAGAATGTTGGCAACAGATCCACACCGGATATGATCGTATTATCGTCAACCTTACCGGCAGGTGTATGTCCGGGCCAACGGACAATAAAGGGTACACGAATGCCGCCTTCGTAGAGGCTGGCCTTGCAACCACGAAGCGGACCAACACTTCCTGTTCCACTGTGGTTGGTATCATTCCCCCAAATCGGAGCCGGACCATTATCGCTTGAAAAAATTACCAGGGTATTTTCACTTAGACCCAACTGGTCGAGCTTATTAAGCAGTTTACCAATTTGTTTATCTACATCTGTTATAACAGCATTATAAACCTGAGTAGCGCTGGTAAAGCCTCTGGTAGTAGATTGGAGTTCGGGATATTCGGCGAGTTGTTCCTCGCTGGGGGCAAGGACTGAGTGCGGATCTATCAGCCAACAGTTAATAAAGAATGGCTTTTCGGAATTAGATTCAATAAAATCCAGAGTGTGCTGCATGATCCTCATGGAAGATTCTGACCTTCTGTCACCTTCCTTGTTATAATGAGGGCCGTTACTAAGTACGGTACCACTGATATCGATCCCATAAGCTTCAGGGGGAGGTGCCGATTTATCCTGAGGTCCTCCCATATGCCATTTGCCAAAATGCCCGGTAACATAACCTGCCGATTTTAACAACTTTGTAAGTGTTGCAACATCCGGATCAAGATAATTCGGCATGCCTCGCTGCTGGTTGTCTTCAAGACTCGCCAGGTGGCCATGGAAGCTAAGCCTCGAAGGATATTGACCTGTCATAACTCCCACCCTGGAAGGTGAACATACAGGAGATGCAACCGAAAAATTGGTGAACAACAATCCTTCCCTGGCCATATTGTCCAGGGCAGGCGTTCTGGTTATCCTGCTGCCGTAGCAACCCAGGTCGCCAAAGCCCAGATCATCGCAAAAGACAAAAATTATATTTGGTGGGTTATTATTGCGATCTTCAGCATCTGCCGGAGAAGTTCCGGTAAATAATAATATACCGATGGCGAGCTCAATCGTATAGCCAGTCTTTGGAAAAGAATGTTTTGATCTCATAATAACACAGTTGTTTAATTTAATTATTTTCTCCCTGCATCCAATACAAAGGGCCGAAATCCTAATTGGATGGCAGGGGAATTCGGTAAGAGATTGAAGTTTCCGTTCTCAATATTAACAAAAAGCGGATCTGCCTGAATACTCATTTTCTCTTTGTTATTATTTCGGGCCCATTCCAGGTATTCATTAGCTGCATTTGGATCCGCAGCATTGAAATAGATGTTTCGGTCAATTTCAATCGTTTCAACAACCCTTTCTATACCCGGTCTGAATACAAACGGCTGTTCAGACTGGATGGCATAAAATATATTTTGGTATATCCTTGACCCTGCATTGATCATGTTGTTGGTGGGTTCCAAAGAAAGCATCCCACGATTGACACGATGAGGAGGACATGCTACAATGTTATTGAAAATATGATTTCGCCCCTTGGAGCAAATGCCAATGCCGTGTGTCCCATAACGAAAAACAACATTATTCTCAATCAATGTTTCATGCTGGTCGTCATCGCAGCGAATCGCCTCCCCGGCAGCCATAGAAGGGGTGTCGTGGATATAGTTACCCTTTACAACATTGCCGTGTCCTGCACCTGAAATATACACACCGTTCCCATCCTGCATTACATCCATAACATGGTGTATGTCATTATTTTCAATGATATTTTGGCGACCGTGAAGAAAGCGTTCACGCTCCTCCCATGATTCCTTCCCGGTAAAATCGCCAGTCTCATTCCAACGAACCGTACGTGAACATTCTGCTGATCCGGATCTGTCCCAACCTATACGTCCTGTCACTGCAATGGCTGTATAAGGCACATTATGAATGGTATTATGACTAATCAGATTTTGCCCGCTTTGCCATGCCCAGATGCCCAGGGTATGCCACCACAAGCTGCCGGTGTGGTGAATGTAATTGTTGCTTATCTCGTTATTCTTATTCACATCTTTTGTACCCGGACCGTAACCTGCGAGCAGTATGCCACCACCACCAAGTTCCGATATTTCATTATTGTGGATCCTTATTCCTTGTGCATAAAGATCCAGTCGGATGGCAGTCCCTCCGCTTTGAATGAAAAAACAATTCTCAATACTGCAGTTTTCTGCACCTCGAAACCGAAACAAAGCAGTGGATTCATCAAAGCGTTCCCAGTCGTGCTGCAAACCCATACCGGTAAGTCCAGCCGATTCGAAGCGGTTTCCGTGAGTAAAGGTTATCCCTTTAAAATTCAATCCTTTTACAGGAATGTCAGAGGGTTCGTCATAATCTATCTGCCCCTCAATCCTAACCATTTCTATGAGTTGAGGTACCACGATATCATCCCCTGGATTCTTTCCATCTTCCGGCCAGTAATAAAGCAAAGCTTCATCAGCATCATAAACCCACTCACCAGCTTCGTCCAGGCCGGCAAATGTATTTTCAATCCAAATTGCTTCAGGCCCCATATAAAAGCGGGGAGCAGCAAGGGCATAGGTGGAAGCAGCTCCCAAATAAACCATCCCTGTTTCATGATCCACTGATTTTACGGGCAGGATATTCATGGTCCAGGGAGCAGCCGGGACCACAACGATTTCAACATTCTGAGGATTGAATAACGCTTTGGTAGATCCCTTTTCAAAAGGAAGCATTTCATGCATTTCTGCTCCACCTCTCCAGCTTTTAGATTCCCTCAGGTGGGCAATGGCATTGGTGCTTGCCCTGGGAAGCATCCCATGTGCATTATATACAGTTTTTAAATTTGCTGCTGCAATTGGAACAGAAGCCACCCATATTTTCCCTCGGGCTACAATCGGCATCTCTTTTGGTAATTTACTTAGCTTCTTCCATCCGGCAATTGTAATATCGCTGTTTATGACCGGTGTGCTGCCTGGCAATGCTGCATAAGTAATCGACGTCCCATGACTGGCAGCATCCTCCAGCCCAAAAACAAGGGTCTCGGAAAGCCTGTATTCGCCTCCTGAAAGCCAGATGGTGATATCTTCACTTCCATTTAATTCTTTCCAGGTACGAACACTGTTTTTTGTATGTTCCAGTGTTTTAAAAGGTAACAATTTTGTCCCGGGATTTGCATCATCCCCTAGTGGGGAAACATAAAAATCCTTTGCAAGGACAATGTTAGTAGTCAGCATGAAAACAACGCCCAGAATTATCCTGAAAAACGAGTTGTAATTGGTATGATACTTTTTCATAATAGTTATTCGGTTAATAAATTAATTTATTGATTCAAAAACTCTAACTCGGGCCAGCTTTCCGGGCCGTCATTCTTCTGCTGAGCTCCTTTAGTACTTCTTCCACTCAGGATAATTTGCGACAATTCTTCTTTGTATTGCAGCAGAATATCAGGGTATTGATCTTGCAGATTGTTCTCTTCTGCTATGTCCTCATTCAGGTTATATAGCTGAAATTTTGGCAATTTTTCTATACCAGGGGAATTTGGTTTGGGGTCACTCCAGCCGCCTGATCCGGGACAGAAGATTGCTTTCCACTCGTTTTTGCGATAAGCAAATGAACCGTTGATTGAATGGTGTACAATACTCGTCCTAATTGTTGCCTTTGATTCTAAATTTAAGGCTGACAGGTAACTATAGCTATCTTCAGCTACATTATCTGAATAACTAATCTGAAGAATATCAGCAACAGTCGCAAATAAGTCTGTAGTACATATCAGCTGATCAGTTTTTCCTGGCTTTACTTTTGCAGGCCAGCGAAAGATATAGGGTACCCTGTGTCCGCCTTCATAAATATCGGCTTTATGACCACGAAATACATAGCTGGGATCATGGCCCTTTGTCGCCAGTTGCTCAAAATCGGCCTGGTCGGAACAGCCATTATCACTGGTAAATATAAGAATGGTGTTGTCAGCTATTCCCTGAGCTTCAAGAGTTGACATTATCTTGCCTACCATGGCATCTACCATTATTACAAAATCGGCATAGGGGTTTTCCAATCCACTTTTATCCTTGAATTCTTCTGTGGGCAGTATGGGCGTATGTGGCGCAGGAAGCGGCATGTATATAAAGAATGGTTTTTCTTTATTGGCATTTTCGGTGATATATCCTATGGTCTTTTTAGTAATTACCGGTAATACCTGCTTATGCTCAAAGTCATCTGAAGTAGGACCTTTTCTCCACCATGACTGTTTCCCTTGATTAACGGTTTCCTTTAAAGGAACCATTGTAGGCATGTCGTTTTCAACCCATACATAAGGTTCCATATCCAGAGAACCGCAAAACCCAAAGAAATAGTCAAATCCAAGGCTAGCCGGACCGTTTTGCACTTTTTTGGAGTAATCAATACTGTCAGTTCCTGCATCCACATTGGCCCAATCCCAACCTAGATGCCATTTCCCAATTCCTGCAGTATTATAACCGTTTTCACTTAAAAGTTTGGCAATTGTTTTCCGTTCCCGGGGAATGAGCGCCTTACTATATCCACTCAATACACTTTTTTTCAGGGTGGATCGCCAATTATAACGCCCGGTCATGATTCCATAACGGGTTGGGGAACACACCGCACTGCTGGTATGGGCATCAGTAAACATTACTCCCTCTCCACCTAATTTATCAATATTTTGGGTGTTAATCTTTGAGTTTTCATTGAAACAGGAGACATCTCCGTAACCTAGATCATCTGCCAAAATAAAAATGATGTTTGGCTTCTTTTTTTCATTATTTTTTGGATTATTGCATCCGAAAAACAAAATAATTAGCAATAATCCTGAAAAAATCTTTCCCAGCCCAATTGAAATCCTTTGTTTTTTCATGTTTTACTATTATCCAATTAATTTTTATTATTTATCAATTTTTAAATATTTCTTAAATGTCGTTCCACCTTCGATGAGCTTGTGTTTATTTAAATACAATTAGTTTTTGATAGCTGGAATTTACAATTAAAATATATAAACCATTTGGTATAGCACTCAAATCCAGCAAGCGCCTTTCTCCACCACCTGATATCTGAATTTTATCACTCATTTCTGTTCCAACTGAATCGAATATACGAATTATTTCGATTTTGTCTTTGTAAGACAAAATGCTTAATTTATAATCGGCAGGGTTAGGATAAATATGTATTTCCGACAGCGAATTTTTCTGATCATGGATTTCAGTACTTTTACTTACAATAACGTGACATAAATCCAGATATCCCCCATCTTCAGTTTTTACAGTAACCCTTGCTTTACCAATCCCTTGTGCAGTGACGAGCCCGTTTTTATCTACTTTTGCAATAGCGGTATCACTAGATTTCCAAGAAACACTTTGGTTATATGCATTGGAAGGGAAAATACTTAGGTTTAACTGTTCTGTGTTTCCTGGTAACAGAAATATGCTATCCTGAGAAATATCAACCCCGGTGCATGAAATACCATTTACAGTAATTGCACAGGCAGCCGAAAATGCTCCCTCCTCACTTTGAGCCTGGATGATTGCTGAACCCACGCTGATCGCAGTAACAAATCCACCGGTACTTACAGTGGCTACATCACTATTGCTACTGTTCCAACTTACATTTTTATTATCTGCATTTTCCGGGCTGACTTCTGCTGTTAAACTTAGCGTATCCCCAACAAGTAAGGAAGCACTTACAGGAGATATACTAAGACCAGTAACTATGCAATTTGTCGGAATTGGCTCAGAAGGAATACATTCGTCGGGTAGGCCATGAGGAGGAGAATCAATTGAAATAATACTATCTGTTGAAGATACTTCCAAGGAATAGGTATAGTCAGGCACGGTATCACCTTCGGTATCGTGGTTTAAATTGTATATGATTTCATACAACCCCGTTTCTGTATCATACTCTGTCTGCCAAAAATCTTTTCCATAATTGGATTGATCTATTAAGGTCGAACCTGAGTCGTCAATTCGCCATAGTTTAGGATCTTTAATATTCGTCAGACCTGTAAATACTACCGGTATATATCCAATCCCGCTGTGAATATTTACTGTGGCAGCATTGTTTACTGTTTCAACTGTAAGTGGATATCCTTGATTTACAGTATTGGTAACAGAACTTGCATCGATCGAATTTCCTACTACTTCCCTGTATAACATTTCCCAGGAATCACCATATTTAGTCAGGGCTTTTTTGAAATTTGCATTGGGCCCGTAATAAACCTGAGCAGCTTTTGGCATTAAACATAATTCGATAACAAATTCCACAGAGTCACCTTGAGCAAAACTAGTTACACCTGCAGGAGGAACAATACAGTAGGATTGAGGATATTTGTTTGTAGGTGAATGAAAGCTTGTTCTTTCTCTAAAATGAGGAGTGTCGTTCTCAATACCCCCAAAAGATGCATCATAGGACCGAATGATAAAGGAATTATTGGCATCTATCTCTAGTCCGGTATAATTAGTGCCATTGGCTTTCAAACTCAGTCCATCACCTGCCCATAACCAGGGATCCTTACCCGGCATTGGAGTTGCATCCATCGTGTATCCTACAGTACCTGTTGAAGGTTGAAACTCGGATATTACTCCTTCACTATTGCCATAAGCCACTTTATTTGCTATGAAACACAGATAATTGTCACTACCCATTTGAAAGATATCAAAACGGGTAAAAACGGCATCTTCCAGAGCTTTGACCTTCACCTTATAATAGACCCGTAAAAAATCATCCGATCTTTGAAGATGAAAGGTATAATCCATTTTCAACTTGTTATCCTCTGAATAGGTGGATATCGAAGTTTCACTTAAATTTGGACCGTATTTTTTAAACCTGGTTTTTACCTGTGATTGGTAAATTCTTTGTGGTCCATTCTCATATCGAAATAAATCCATTCCCCCAAGATTGCCGGTCCAGCCATATTCAGTTGTAGTACCACCATAATATTGATTCGTGACCAAAAATGGCCTGTAATCACAAATATTGCTTTGACCTAATTCATAATCAGGCGAATGTGTAATGTTTTCGCCAAAGGAACCTAAGCCAGCTTCCAGCCATCCTCCACCATGGACTCCATAACCTACTACTGATAGCTGGTGTGAGAAAGCACCAAATACTTTGCCCCAGCGTGCACCCACCCGGGTATAATCAAATTTTAGGATGGAATTTGCAGGTATGATCAATTCCGTATATTCTCTTACCCATGGGCCCTTATAGTATTTATCTTCAGTGTGCCAGTTTTTTGAGATTTGCAGTGGAATGCCTGTTGGATCACCATCAGGATTTCTAAGCATGGATGAAAATCCGACGACATTTTTAGGGGATTTTTCTCTAAAGCAGAGGCGCACTCTCTTCTGCACGGCTTCAGAATTTTTAATTTGAAGATGAATGTTTTGCATTAAATCAATGGTGGATTTACTATTATATCCCATTTGATATGATGGTATATCAATATAATAAACGCCCTCATCATTCGCATATGATACTTTTGCTATATCATATGGATTGGGTAATGCTGGTGCTGTGCTTATGATAAGATCGTTTGCATCATCGGGGACAGATGCATATGTTTTGCAGAAATCTTCCTTTATCGTATAAAATATCAGACTTATTTGATAAGAAACGTTTGCTTTATATGTTTGAGAAGAAGTCCGGGCAGTTAGGGTATTTCCACAAATAAAAACTGAATCGGCCGTAATTCCGCCCTTCACAGAAAAACCTTCCATTGTATCATTTGTGGCAAATCCAAATACCTGACCGGAATATAATACCTTGCTATACTCGTCCGGCATTTCAACCGATAGCTGAAGCTGACCATTTTCAATGTTTTGGGTAGGTGTGAACAGAAAAGATATTCTGAATCGATTGTGCCAGTTGGTAAATTCAATTCCGGTTTGGTTTGGATTGACTGTTGTACTGCCATCGAAATTCAGGTTATCAATGAGTCTTCGGTTACACCATGTTCCATAGTCAGCCATTTGCGAAAAATTACTTCCTTCGTTTGTTGGATTTGCGCTTCGTTTTTTGAGTAAAGTATTCCCATTCTGCAATACTCTGTAATCGATATTTCCGGGATGCCTACTGTTAAACGTGACGGATTTTGACTCTGCAAATGCTGCTGTAGCTGATTTAGGATTTGAATTTATTTTTAAGCTTGCAATCCTTAAGTTGCTGTAATCTATATTTAGATTATAAGAGCTTGTTTGATTTGAGAACTTTCTGGTCGCTATATCTCCTGTTTTCCAACTCGCATCCCAATAGGTATAGTTATATGTATTCTTTGCGTTTGTATAGGATTCTTTTGTGATTCCTTCTATTACCTGTTGGCAATAAGAATTTGAACTGAATAGTACCAGAACAAAATAGATTAGAATTTTTTTCATAAGACTCAGTTTTCATTTTCGTATAATTCAAATGTACTACAATATACACGAGAGGCAAGAACCGATTTGATTATTGCTGAATGATTTACACCAATCGCATAAAGGGTAACTTCTTCTCCTTTCTTCACCTTATCAGGTTCCTGCTTTGGCAGCTATTAGATTACTCTTCCTTCAACAGAAAAGAAACCTTGGGCAGCGGAGGCAGGGTTGACTTCCAGTCGGAGATGGATTTCTTCATGGATTCAACTCGCTCAGGGTACCTGGCAGCAAGATTCTTCTGCTGGCCCCGATCGTCGTGGACGTTATACAATTCAGCAATGTTGTCATCCATAAGCAGTGTCCAGTATCCATCCCGCATCCCGAAGCGTGGCCAGTTTGGTCCCTGGGCGGGCCCTTGCCAATACCAGAACAGGGGCTTTGTTCGATGTAGCTCCTGACCTAGAAATGCAGGAAGTGCATTTATACCATCTGGCAAGTAGTCGGCTGGTAGTTCTACTCCCGCAGCTGCAAGCAATGTAGGCAGCACATCCACGCCACCGATTAAGCTTTCTTTCTCAACTCGTCCGGCAGGTACATGTCCGGGCCAGCGGACGATAAAAGGCGTGCAGACGCCGCCCATATACAGACTGCGCTTTTGGCCCTTCATGCCTCCTGTAACTCCAACGCTATATTCCAAACGTGGAGTAGAATTCTCAGGTCCGTTATCGCTGGAGAACATTATCAGCGTGTGGTCGTCGATACCCGCACTCTTTACAGCATCCAATATGCGCCCCACCTGGCGGTCCATTCGGGTGACCGCCGAATAATAGGTTTGCTGAGGTTCAGCTACTCCGGAATAGGGTTTGCGGTCCTCCTCGGTAGCAGATACCACGTTGTGGGTTTCGTGCAACCACAGGTTAATAAAGAAGGGCTTATCACCGGATTCTTCAATAAACCGGACTGCATGGTCGGTGGCAGCTATGCTTAGGAAAGAGGAAGCATCTCCGGACGGCTTACCTATGTTGCTTCCTTCAAAAACATTCCTTCCTGGGCCGTTCCACACAGCAGCATCATCATAGCCATATGCCGAGGGTAGGGGTGTCTCCGTGCCACCGCCACCGGAGAGATGCCACTTGCCATAATGCGATGTTCTGTAACCGGCTTCTTTCAACAGCCGGGGAAGAGACGGCACGTCAGTCGACAGCCAGTCCGGCATTCCTCGATTTACATTTTCCTGGTGGGAGGCGAAGTGCTGATGCACCCCGTATCTGGAGGGAAAGCGCCCGGTAATGATGGCGGTACGGCTGGGTGAACACACGGGGTTGGCCACCATGAACTGATGAAAGTCGGTACCTTCCTCTGCCAACTGATCGATATTCGGGGACTGAATACCCGGGTGTCCATGACAGGCAAGATCACCCCAACCAAGGTCGTCGCAGTAGATGAAGATAATATTTGGTCCTTGACCATTATTGTTAACGAGATTTTGTTCTGGTTCTTTGGCGAAGCAAGTTTTGGATGCCAGTATCCAGGAAAAAACGATTAGCAAACTTTTATTTTTCATTTTTATATGTTGATTAGTTAATATCTTCAGGCGCCCAATCAGGGATTCCTTGTTCCTTCAACTGCTTATAGTAACGTATTGCAAGCGGCTGATCTTCAGGTTTAACTCTTGGAAGGTTTTCATTTACCAGGAAGGGGAGGGTTAAATCCCACCATTGGTCATAGGATTGTTGAAGTCGTTTGACAACTTCAGGATGTGAAGCGATCACATCTGTCGTTTCAAAGGGATCTTTAGATATATCAAAAAGTGAGTTATTATTAACAAATCTCCATTGTTCAGTTCTTACTGCGCATTTTTCATATTTGGCAGCATCGCGCTCACCAGTTTTCCATCGTCCGCAATGCACATAAAGCTCACGATCGGGCCAATTAGCCCCAGGGTCACGAAGCAAGGGTAGGAGAGAGAGCCCATCCAGCTCCTGCATTTGCTCAGGTAATTGAGCACCGGCCAATTCTGCAAGGGTTTTATAAAGATCAATATGTGCTACCAGGGCATCTATATCAACTCCTTCACCCAAAACACCTTTCCAATACCAGAATGCGGGAACATGGTTGCCGCCTTCCCATGGTGAATTCTTTCCTCCTCTTAAACCTGCATTATATGGAGTAATCGACTCACCATTTCGGTTTATCTTAGGCATCGACATTCCATTGTCGGTCATAAATATCACCAGGGTATTCTCCAATGCCTGCCATTCTTCAAGTTTGGCCATGAACATTCCAAAGTTGTCATCAATATTTTCAATCATTCCATAACGTCCGGCCGTCTTTTCATCATACCCTGCTTCAAGAAAACGTTTTTTATAGCTATCCGGGGCTATGAAAGGACCATGTGGAGCGTTGAGAGCGACATAAGCGAAATAGGGTTCCTTTGTGTATTTCTGTTTATTAATCCAAGCCAAAGCAGCATGAAAAAACAGATCAGTACAAAAACCTTTTGTTTGAACAATGGTGTCGTTATGCAAAAGGACATTGTCGAAGTAGGGATTATTACCGTTAGGAGGGAAATCACCGTAAGATACCTGTCCTATTCCACCCGCACCATGAATTAGTGACTCTTCAAAGCCACGATTGCCCGGAAGATAGGCATCCTCATCACCTAAATGCCATTTACCAAAAATACCTGTTTTGTACCCGGCTGATTGCAGGGCTTGGGGCATGGTGAATACATCCTCCGCCATGCGCTCCCGTTGTAAAATTGTGTGCGTCACCCCATTTTTAAAAGGTGCCCTGCCACTCATAAGTGCGGAACGAGTTGGTGCACAAGTGGGACTAACCAGAAAATCAGTAAATCGCGTTGACTTTTCGTAGAAGCTGTCAAGATTTGGTGTTTTAAGAATAGGATTTCCCATACAGGACAGGTCGCCCATTCCCTGATCATCTGTCATAACAAGAATGATATTGGGTCTGCTTCCCTTAAGTGATTGCTCCTCAGAATCACTACAAGAAACTACCAGAACTGTGTTAAGAATTAAGAATAAATGTGTCTTTTTCATTGGAATGGTTTATTAAAAGGAATAAATTTTTAGTTTTCTTTGTCCTTTGGTGGCGCAAATCGATCAGTCCGAAATGGATACGCAGGTAATTCTGCTCCATTGACTAAATTCACCTTGGGCTTACCAGCAAAGGCATAGCGAACATAAAGTGGTTTTTTCAGTTCAGCAGACTTCAGCACCACGGTCTGTCCCTTAATTTCTGCTTCTGCTCTTACCCATTGTCTGGAATCATCAGCCAGCCAAAAAGCGGTAGGGGCCATACCATCTATTGTTTTTAAGCTATGAGCATGTTCGAAATATACGGTCAATTTATTGCCTCGAACTTTCACTTTACTCATGATGGGACCTTGTGCTTCAATATTTTGTCCTAAGGTATTGCGAGCAGCCAGCAGGGCAAGGCGTTGGGCGACTGGTAGCTTGTCTTTTGGATGGACATTTGTAAGATCACCTAAATCGATGGTATTGGTAACGGCTGCATAGGTCAGTTCCAGTGCTTTTAGCTGTGATTCACGCATCCAGGCCCAGGATGGAGCGTCAGGATATTCCGGGCCTTCTTCCATATTGCCACCATAGCCCGGAAGCATTACAATTAAGAATTGGAAATCATCACGGTTCCATTCCTTCCGATAGCGCAACATCCATTTTTGCTCTACCTCTCCATATTTCAGCATTCCCGAGTTTTTTGACCACCACGGATCTTCTGACATACCAAACATGGATTGTGTATTCCGCTCTCCCTGGTACCAGACTATTCCCCGGCAAGCGAAAGGAGCCAGGGGTTTCATCATCGCATTATAAACAATATTCGATTGCCTGCGCAAGAATATGTCGTCAGCATTTGACCAAAGTTGTGGCCCTGTAAGAATAGCTTCGATCCTATTCTGAGTTGCAGTGTCAGCATCAAAATCCTCCATCATGACTTTGAAGTGGGGGACAGTTTCTGTCATATCGCGCGGCATCCATGCTTCTATGGATGAGCTCCCCCAGGAAGTCAGAATTATGCCTACAGGCACATCAGCTACTTCTTCCAAAAAATATGCAAAACCAAAAGCAACAGCGCTATTTGGAAAACTTTCAACCCAGCTTCCTTCACAGTAGGCTTGTTCCGTAAAAGAAACAGTATTCTTTACTGTAAAACTCCGAATGTTTTTTGCAGTCTGTATTAGGGCATTAATATCCGGGACTCCAGCCACCTGGAATTGCATATTCGACTGACCTGAACAGATCCAAACCTCGCCAACCAATACATCCGAAAATTCAACAATTTGACCTTTCGAATTGGAGGTTACAGTCATAGTTTCCGGCTCAAAAGAAGCTGTTAAAGGATCAAGTTGAAGCATCCATTTTCCGTCCATCCCGGCGGTAGTCATTTTATTCTGATTTGCAAATACCACAGTTACTTCTGCGCCGGGATCTGTAATTCCCCATACAGGCACCGGTATATCACGCTGTAACACCATATGATCCTGAAAAAGAGAACCAAGCGTAAGTGTTGCACTGACATTCTGTGGTATCACCATCGCCAGAACAAGGCACAAGAGGGTGGCTATTTTTATTTTAAAACCAGCTGTTTTTGACATTATATTTTTTTATTTTAATTCACTGGAATAAGCTCCAGCCCTTTAAATTTATAACGGCTCTTTCCTCCAATCGTTTTTTTAGGATAAACTGCAATTTTATTAATGCCTTCCTGACTTATTTCCAGGCTTCCTTCCTGCTCCTTTTTGGTCATTTTACCAATATCACCTTTAGTATTCATGCTTAAACTGTCGCTTGATGAGAACATTTCGTATATATAATTATCATTTCCATTATCTTCACTGATTACCTTAAAATTTCCTGGTTTTGTAACATTAACTGTCCAAATTAAGCCTTGCCTGGTATTCTCTCCCCAACGAATTGTTGTCTTTGTATCATAATCGTAACTTATCCGCCTCACTGCAAATTCGCATTTTGCTACCGGCAAATTGATTTTTCCATCAGCTTCCTGTTGAATGGTCTCATCAATTACACGTGCTTCTGTATCAGAAATTTCCAGTACGACAACAGTTACAAGGGGCTCCCTGAGTTTAGTGGGTACTGTGATGCTTATTTTTTCTTTGTTCTGCCTGAAATCTAAATCCTGCTTAGATGGATCAGCCAGGCAATAGGCTTTTTTGACCTTTGATAAAATGCCAACAAGTTCAACTTGATCCTGATTCAAATCCTGAAGGTGTAAATATATTTTTTCAGGCTTGCTTGTAATAGCAATCGGAGGGAATTTTAAGGGGCTCGGGTCTGCACCATAAATTGATTCACCATTTACTTTGAGCCAATCTCCAATTGCACGAATGCTGGCAGCCTGTGAAGGAGGTATGGTTCCATCTGGCCTAGGTCCAACATTTAGCAAATAGACACCACCATTTCCTACAATACGACAAAGACTATAAATAAAATCACCGTATTCTTTTGAACGATCCGTTTCACCGCCATAGGAAGTATATCCCCATCCATCCATGGTAACCGATTCGTGGGTTTGCCATGGAATTTTTAGATCAGGTAGCCATGCCGATTTAGACACACTTGGTGTTTTTCCGTTATCAAGGGATACATCAAAATGGCCATAACCTTGTCCCAATCTTGAATTTACGAGGGCTCCGGGTTGGTTCTTTTTCACAATATCCATCATCAATTGACATTTCTGGTCATCCATTTGTATAGGAGTGTCGAACCAAACCATAAATATGTCACCATAATTCCTGGTTAGTTCTTCTACCTGCATGGCAACCTTTCCATTAAAATAGGCATCAAAATCCTCCTGAGGTTTAATCTTACTGCCAAAATCCCAATCGTTCCCTGCGCCACCTTTCTCATGCCAATCCTGACTTTGCGAATAATAGAAACCAAGATTCATATCCCTCCGGGCACATTCATCGGATAATTCCTTAAAAATATCACGGCCAAATCCGGCAAAATCCACCAGGTTATATGGATTTTTTGAATCATACATGGCGAATCCGTCGTGGTGTTTGGCTGTAAGCACGATGAATTTCATGCCTGCATCCTCAGCTATATCAACCCATTCTTTGGCATTGAAATTTACAGGATTGAATAATTTTGCTGCATATTTTTCGTAGTCCTTCACTGAAATCCTCCCGCGGTTCATTATCCATTCAGCCGCTACTTCTTTTCCATTCCAGACACCTTCAAGCTGGGCATACGGTCCCCAATGGACAAACATGCCAAATTTTTCTTCATACAGCTTTTCCATATTGGCCCTTATCTCAGGCGTATAGGCAGACAGGTCTGTTTTGCCAAAATCAACGTTCCCGGAAAATTCCGTAATATAATCGATCTTGTTTGTTTCACTCTTGCTGATTTTACAACTTTGCAGTGCCAAAAACAATATTGTCACTAAGAGTACAAATGTTTTTATTTTACGCATGTCTTTATTATTAAAGGATGGTTATAGTTTTTCAATGTAAACTTAAAAATCTAAATTGATTTTTTTGAGCCGGTTTTAGCACCGGTAATAAGACAAAAAGCTATTTTTTCGTGGCCAATTTAGTTTAACTCCAGTCAAAAATACTTTCCACACCTTGTCTTATTGGCATAAACGCCTCTTAATGTGCATTTTATAAGCTAATAGAACGTACCTAGTCCATACACTCTTGTAAGTGCTCCCATATTTACCTCCTTTCTTTATTTTTATGCCGCTTCGATGAGCCTGTCAAGCCCGCCTGCCAGCCCGACAGATCAGTTCTGGCGGGCAGGTTGTAAGCAAAAACACTTAATTGCCACAGAATATCGTTTGCCCAAAAATCATTTGTTAATGTAGCTCCAGCCATGGTTTGTCGTTAAACTCCCGCCCGATATCGAGCACATCCACTCCGAATTTGTCCAGTACTTTCATATCAGGCTGTGCCAGTTGTTGTACCACATCATAAATCTGAACCGGCAATTCGGGCATTCCGATGTGTTTTACCAGGTTGCTGTATGCGATGGCCGAAATTCCCGAACTGGGAGTTGCACCCAAATCGACAGGCACCTTGTCGGGTGTTTGGTGATTTATGGCGGCTAAAACCCTTTCACGTGATGTCATTTTATTTTTATTCATAACAATTTCTTTTAAAAATTAAATCGAACCACTTATTCCAATCATGAATGAGGCTGTAAACCATCCAGTAGGTTTCCCATTGCCAGACTTTTATTTTTCCGAAAGGAACAGCAAAACTGCCTGCAGAAAAGGCACCGGTGGCGATTAGTAAGATTCCGAAGATAATATTGAAGCTCATATCTTAATGAAACTGTTTTAAATTCTGTTAATTTACATCAATGATTCAAAAAAACGGTCTTTGATTTGAGTTAAAAATAGTTGTTAGCTCAAATATCTTCATCAAATTCACCTAATTGTAAAGGGTATTTTCCATATTCACGAAATAGTTTTACAATATAGTCATAAGTTTCACCTGAAACATCACTTGAAACAGAGTGGTCGGATTGGAAAATAAACCCTCCGCCTTTGGCTGCATTTAGTTTTCGCAGCACTTCCTTTTTAATAAGTTCCTTGTCGCCGGTTTCCCATACCTGGATATTGCTGTTGCCACAGTATCCGATTTTATTTCCGTATTTTCTTTTCAGTTCCAATGCGTCCATGCTGGCTTTTGCTTCCAGCGGATTGTATGCATCGAGCCCCATTTCAATAAAATCTTCAAAAATGAGCTCTATGTTTCCGCAGCCGTGATAAATAACCGGCAAGTTGTTTTTGTGACATTCATCGATCATTGCTTTCACCCAGGGCTTAAAATATTCCCTCCAGTATTCCGGGTCGAACAACATGGTTTGTTTGTAGGCCACATCGCCCCAAATTACCATCCCGTCGAGCAAACCACTGGCAGCTTCTATCTGTGCTTTCATACAATCCAGATAAAACTGCCCGATGCGGTTAATCTGCTCCCCAAATTGCTCGGGATACATGCCCATCCAGAACAACGTGTTTTCCTGGCCGATTAAACGTGTCAGGCATTCCGAACATTCAATCATGCTGCCATACACAGGAAAGTTGGGCCTTAAACTTTTTACGGTTTCTATCCAGGCAGGCGAGTTTCGCTGAAATCCATCGCCAACCCCTGCAATCTGGTTGTCGCCGGCCTCAAAGTAACGCCTTCTGTCATAGGGATCATCAAATTCCAGGGCTTCCAGTTTTTCAATGGTGTCAATATCCCAGCTCATAAATTCAGGCATGGGAAAATCGAACTTTTTCCGCATGGTTGTTAAAAAGCCCGTTTTTACTACCACTTCAGTTTCATCCTCCCTAATGGTCTCAAAAGATTGAATTTTAGGATCCATGTTGGGCATAGTTACAATCCAATCGAGGTTGTAATAATCATAGGGATTTGTATCATAAGGCAGATTGAGTTCTTTTCGCCAGCGTTTAATGAAGCTCCCCCAAGAGAAGTCGCTGATGGGCACACGATCTGGTTCTTCATGATTTAAAGCCTTGTTCATCCGGTCTAATTTTACAATACAGTTTTTTGTTCGTTTCATATCGTTTTAATTTCTGATATCTTTGTTTTACTGGTTTTTAGGGTAGCGGATCACTTCTACATCATTCTCCTGTTTTGGCCCTGGAGTGCTTCTACCTTCAACAATGAGTTTTTCCAGAAGTTCCTTCATTGCATTCACCCGATCGGGTTCCTGATCAGCCAGATTTTCAGTCTCTCCAGGGTCAGCCGACAAGTTATAGAGTTGTACCGGTTGGGTACTTTTTCCGGGTGACCATCCGCCGGATCCGGGACCTGGGATGTATTTCCAGTTTCCCTGGCGCAATCCGGGTAACCCATTGATCGATGTGCTTACCGCATTTTGTCTCACAGGCTCATCGCCTCCCTGCAGCAGGGGGAGCAGGCTGAAGCTGTCTTCCCCGGCATTGTCAGGCAAGGTGGTATTAAGTATATCGGCCACGGTGGCGATCAGGTCCGCCTGGTGTGCCAGCCGGGAACAGTTACTTCCGGGTTGCACTCGCCCCGGCCATCGGACAATAAACGGAACCCGGTGCCCCCCTTCCCATACGTCCGATTTATAACCCCGGAAGGGTCCGCTGGGAAAGTGGCCTTTCTGCTCCATAACAGCGACCGGAGGTATCGCGCGGCCATCTCTCCATGCATTCATATCAATCTCTTTTGTCGCCTCATCATTGGTATTACCCACATAAGGGGCGCAGCCGTTGTCACTGGTGAAGATCACCAGGGTATTTTCTGCTGCTCCGCTTCTTTCAAGTGCTTCGAGCACCCGGCCAACCACCGCATCGGTCTCCATCACCAGATCGGCATAAAGCGACAGGTTGCTTTTACCCAGCCATTCGTCATTGACAGCCAGCGGAGTGTGTGGCGTGGTAAGGGGAAGGTAAAGCAGAAAGGGACGGGAAGATTTTGCCTCCCGCTCGATGAAAGCTGCCGAACGGGCGGCCAAAGCGGGTAAAATATCTTCAAGGGACCAAAGTTCTCTTGCTGGCCCCTGTTGGCTCGCTTGATTCCGCCTGAATAACTCCGTAGCTCCAAATTCGGAGGGAATTCCCACCGTCTGGTCATTTTCAATAAAACAATAGGGTGGATAGTTGGGAACATCTGTACCAAAATATTCATCAAAACCAACATCTGTCGGACCACCGGGAATAGGAAGGGAAAAGACTTCAAGCCAGGCTTTACGGTGCTCTTCCGTTGCCGTTACATTCTTATTCTTCGGCCGAAAAAGTTCCATCTGGTCGTCGGGGATGGGCCAATTCCACCCCAAATGCCACTTTCCAATGCATGCCGTCTGGTACCCATTTTGTTTTGCCAAACCAGCAATGGTTAGCCTGTCGGGAGTGATTAAAGGATTCCATATAATCCCACAATCCCTCTTTGCAAACGGCTACGCCAGTGATAGCGGCCGGTAAGCAGTGTATATCGCGAAGGAGAACAAACCCCCGATGAAGAATGGGCATCAGTAAAAGAAATTCCTTCTGCTGCCAAACGGTCGATGTGGGGAGTGGAAATTTTTCCTCTCTCGGGATTATAAGATTGAACATCGCCATAACCCAGGTCATCAGCATAGATAATTACAATATTTGGTTTCTCCTGCTGCCCCAAACATTTACCAACTGTCAAAAGAAGGGTTACTACCCCTGCAAAAATTTTGAATGAAAATGGTTTATTCATATCACTTGTTATTTTTCAACTTAAAAATCTAAATTGATTTTTTGAGCCGGTTTTAGCACCGGCAATAAGACAAAAAGCTATTTTTTCGTGGCCAATTTAGTTTAACTCCAGTCAAAAATACTTTCCACACCTTGTCTTATTGGCATAAACGCCTCTTAATGTGCATTTTATAAGCTAATAGAACGTACCTCGTCCATACACTCTTGTAAGTGCTCCCATATTTACCTCCTTTCCGTGTGTTTTTTATGCCGCTTCGATGAACCTGTCAAGCTTCTCCCAGTCGGCTTTATAAAAATGATGTTCATATAATTTTATTTCCATTGTATGCCCGCTTCTGATTATTTTGGCAGGCACTGATATAAACCAGTCGATAAATGTCCGGTGTTCCTGTTGCTTAAATCTATTTTTCTTCTGACGCATCATTACCGAGATGTTGTATGCAAATACACTTAATTGCCAGAGTATGTCATTTGCCCAAAAGTCATCAGTTAGTGTATTTCCTGCCATGGTATGCCCTTTTACCTGCTCAATCCACGTTTTGCAATGCAGATTTTGCTTCTTCGCTCGCCAATTCAAAACAAGTTTTGATTGGTCTCTCTCATCGCAAAATTCACTGGTAGAGCGCTGTTTGTAGAGCTCATGCAACTGGGTAGCATCCATATCATAACTGCTGATGTAACAAACATACTGGTAAACCGGTAATATTTCTTCCCGTCCAAGATAGGTAACCCGAACATATTCCTTTACGGTTCGCATAGCCTTCAATACACGTGGCTTTTCCCATCCATTTGCCTTATAGCTAAATGAGCATATCGCAACCTCCTTATTATTACGGATTTCAATCCACACTTGCGCTTCAAGTAACTTTTCCGGATTTTTTAATTTTACCTTGACCAGGTAATCCCAGGAAAAGGATTCCAGTAAGTCGAATAACTTTCCTGAAAAAAATCCGCTATCTGCCCTGAAAAATACTTTCCTGGTATTCCGTGGCAGACTGGATTGTACTTCCTTTAAGAATTCAACAACACCATTGGCTGTATAGGCTGATCCCGTCCTGAACCAGGTGTGGTAAAGCAGTTTCATCTCACTTACAAAAACCAGCAATGGGTGATAGCTTTTGGCTCCTTTCTTTGTCGTATTAAAGCCCTTATCAGCTCCTTCCTGGTGGCCACAAACAGATTTTACGGTGGAATCGGCATCCAGCGTAATGTATTCCAGTCCGCTTTCACGAACCCAGCGGGCGTTTCTTGACAGCAACAACATTTGCAGCTTGCGTGCACCATTTTGCCCCAGGCTCTTCAACGTGGAGGATATAGCGTTCTCGTTTATTGCTTTGTCCAGTCTCAACAATGCCTTCACCAACCCGTCACCGCTAAAAGCAGCAATCCTGGTTATCCGGCTTATCCCGCTGATCGAGGCCAGTGTGATTGCCATCAATACCTGGTTGACACCAAACTTGGTGGCATTGTGCCACTCGGTTGGGAACGATGAGCTGATAGATCTTACTATGTTTTGGCGATTCATATATTTTGCTACGGTATTAAGACCGGAATATTTTGTGATGTTACTTCCTGTGAATGAGGACTTAACAACTTTCGATTGGTATAGCTTATCAAAGGGCTATCCTTGTAAATCTTGTACGGTCCTTCAATATTATCGCTGATAGCCAGTGATATTTCCCTGTACTGTGTCGGCTTATATTTGTCAGTCATCGATTTAAAATATATCCTGTATTTTCCATCTGCATCGACCAGAAAAGTGGGATTGGATGCATGAACTAGATTTGCACCATCCATAGTTCCTGATGCCTTGATTATCGGATTGTGAGGACTTTCCACCCAGGGATCATACAAAAATTTGGTTGTGGCGATCCCAACCTCTTGTCGGCTCGGTCTCTGTAAATTATTCCGCAACAAATACACAAGCACATAGGTATTCATTCAAGTTCTATTTTACTTGCTCATATATGTCATTTTCTTGTCAAAACCTGTTTTCCGGATACTTTGAGTTAAGGCACAGGGGAACTCTTCCTTCTGAATATTTTCATAAGAACAAATTCATTAGTAATAGGATATGGCTTCAGGCCCGGATTACTCCGATCTCAGACCTGCAGTATTCACACTTATTATCTTGTATGTATGCCTTTTTCCTGTGATTGTGAATATTCTGGACAAATTGTACAATGATTCTGGAGTAAAGTGTACAATGA
>CAYGFI010000002.1:38351-105990 GCA_964349045.1 uncultured Chitinophaga sp. | reverse complement strand
GATAAGCGCTGAAAGCATCTAAGCGCGAAGCTTACCTCAAGATGAGATTTCCTTTAAGGGCCGTTAAAGACTATGACGTTGATAGGCCACAGGTGTAAAGGCAGTAATGTCAAAGCCGAGTGGTACTAATTGCCCGTAAACTTTCTTTAATACAAATTAAAAAGTCAATTCTTACCAACATGTTAAAATATATTCCGCTTCAACGGAAAAACAGCTTTAGGTGACTATTGCAATGGGGTCCACCTCTTACCATCCCGAACAGAGAAGTTAAGCCCATTAGCGCCGATGGTACTGCAATTGTGGGAGAGTAGGTCGTCGCCAAATTTCCTGAGCCCCGAACATTAGGTCGGGGCTCTTTTTATTTTATTACATGATCAGAAATAGTCTCATATTCCTGGCCGTATCTATCCTGACTTTCTCCGGTTCGTTTGCACAGAAAGCAGATTCTTCTGCATTTATTAAAGCCGATACCTCTGCAGTAATTACTGCAAAAAAAATTGATGAGCTCTCTAAAATAGCGCTTTATAGCCCTATCGACACAGGAATGATCAGCTTCCATTTCTATAATCCCGTCTATAAAGAGTCTTTTACCCCTCAATTCCTTGGAAACTCTGGCTCAGCCTTTCAAAATAATATCTTTACCCAACGAAATACCAGGTCCCCATTCGTTTTTGCCAACCCTTACCTGATCTATTTCCACGATCCATATAAACGTCAACATTTTAACACCCGGCGTCCTTTTACCGAAGTTTCATATATTTCGGCAGGTAACAGGGAAACCAGTGAACAGCTAATTTCAGCTCTTCATACACAGAATTTTAACAAATTCACCAACTTTGGAGTCGAATACAACGTTATTGCATCACGGGGAATATACCTTAACGAGGAAATGAAATCTAACCGCTTTTCCTTTTTTGGAAGCTATGACAAAGATAATTACAGCATTTACGGAAATATCTCAACTAACGGAGTTAAAGCACAGGAAAATGGTGGTCTTATTGATGTTTCAGCTTTCCTCGTCCACCTGGCAAATGATCCGATCGCATATCGTATGAACCTTGAAAATGCTTCATCAGGCGTTAAAAATCTTTCTTTCTTTACAACACAAAGCTACCGCTTCAAAAAATCTGTAATTGATACTTCTGTTGTTAAAAAAGAAAAAGAGCTCCCTTTTATGATTAATCATACTCTCCGGTATGACCGCTTTACCAGAGTATATAAAGACGATTTATCAATAACTGATACTCTTGGCTTCTACGATAGTAATTTCTATAATATATCAGGTGCATACGATAGCGCTTTTCACCATATTCTGGAAAATTCATTTCAGATTTCCGGTGATGAATATAAATTCCTGCCGGGTTTTATTTTGGGAGTCAAACATCAGCTTGCAGGTTATAGTTACCTTTATCCCCGTCCTTCTTCATTCACTGATGGCCAAACTGTGACAGATACCATCCTGCCTTATGATTTCTCCACCAGCTATAATAATATGTCTTTATATGCAATGCTCCTTTTTATCGAGAAAAGCAGCATCACTTACCAGGGAAAAATGGAGTATTTTTTCGCGGGATACCGGCTAAATGACATATTGACCGACTTTAACATGAATTATAAGATAAACGATTATGGCACAACGGTTTCAGTATTTGGGAAATTTTATGCAACTGAACCCGACTTTTTTCTTAAACAGTATTACTCATCTCATTTTCAATGGAATACAGCATTTCCAAAAACTACAACCACTTCAGCAAATCTCTCTGTTATATCAGGAGATGGCACGGTTTATGTAGAGGGAGGTTTAAGTTTGTTGGGCAATTACATCTATATGAATAATATGGCAATTCCTGCTAAGGCAGATAAAAATATATTGGTTTCCACATTCCGTTTTGAAAAGAAATTCAGATGGGGAGGATTTAATCATATTCATAAATTTTCCCTCCAGAAGGTGAACCATGATGCATGGCTTCAACTTCCACTCCTGGCTTATGGAAACACAAGCTACTACGAAAATGCTTTTTTTAAAAGCGTTTTGAAGTTTCAGATTGGATTTGATCTTTATGTTAACTCCGGTTTTTATGCTGATGCATACATGCCGGCTACCGGACTCTTCTATCGACAGGATATTGCCCGAATCGGTGAATATCCGTTTTTAGACGGATTTCTTAACTGGAAAGTTAAAAGAACGCGCTTCTTTGTAAAATATACGAATGCTTTAGCCGGAATAGCAGGGTATAATTATTTCACCACTTACGGATATCCAATGAATCCCGGTTCACTTAAATTCGGATTATCCTGGACTTTTTATGACTAAAGAAATTTCTAATATTGACTTAGGTTAATAAAATCAGAAATTATCTGATTCGGACAGACATAAAAAATTTTAATGATGTAAATTATACCTAAAATTATATAACAGTTAATATATAATAGTCTATCACCTTTGTCACCAACTATTTACTATGTATTTTTGCTATGATATGTAATAAAAATTGGACATTGCCTTGGATAAAACAGAAGATTTACAGAATATAATTATAAAACAATCTGGATGAGTTTTGTTATAAGTTGGCGAAGAGAAATTATGTGGGATATTTATTTAACGGGTTGTTAATGAACTGTTTAACTACTAATTATAAAAATATTGCGTAACATTGCAATAGGTATAAAATAAATTAGTCAGAACAAATAAATCATTCAGGTGTTAATGATAGGAACACTAAATGACAAGGTTATCTTTTTTAAATGAATTTGACATGAAAATTTTTATATATATTATTTCCTTATTTTTAATTTCGATAATTCCGGGATCGTATTCCTGTAAAACGGACGAGGTAAGCCCAAAGATCGTTGAAGCTCAGACTATCGATCTGACTCAAATCAGGGAAAAAGGAAAACTGACGGTTGTTACTGATTATAATTCGATAAATTATTTTATTTACCGGGGTCAACCCATGGGATTTCAATATGAAATGCTCCGTGAACTTACAGCGTATCTGAACATAAAACTCGAATTAAAAGCTAATAACGATGTAGCAGCTAACTTTGAAAATCTTATCAGCGGTGATTTTGATATTATTGCTTCCAACCTTACGGTTACAAATTCACGACGGGAATGGGTCGATTTTACTATACCTCATAGCCAAACCTCTCAGGTTTTGGTTCAACGGAAAAATAATCCATCTAAATCAGAAAATATTAACCTGATACGTAATCCCATTGATCTCGCGGGAAAAACCATTTATGTGCGACAGAACTCTTCCTATTCTGCAAGACTTCAGAATCTTCAGGACGAAATTGGCGAGGATATTGAAATCATTGAAGTCCCTACCGAAACTGAGCAACTGATAAAAATGGTAGCGAATGGAGACATAGAATTTACCATCGCTGACCAGAACCTGGCTCAGGTAAATAAAACCTATTATCCGGAAATTGATATTGAAACGGCCATTTCATTTTCTCAAAATCAGGCATGGGCTGTAAGAAAAGGTTCCGTTGAACTTAAAAAGGAGATTGATACCTGGCTGCATATTTTCAGGAAATCCAGTAAATATGCTGTTATTTATAATAAGTACTTCAATAGCGAAAGATCTGCGTTTATCGTTAAAAGTGATTACTATTATCCGGAAACCGGTAAAATGTCAAGATATGACCAGATTATTAAAACAGAAGCAGAGAAAATAGGATGGGACTGGCGTCTTCTCGCATCTATGATATACCAGGAATCTAGATTTAATCCTAACGTAACGTCATGGGCAGGAGCCTTCGGTATTATGCAACTTATGCCACAAACAGCCCAAAAACTGGGGGTTAGCCAAAAATCATCTCCTGAAGCACAGATCAAAGCAGGTATTAGACTGGTTGAAAAACTTGAAAAGCGATTTATAAATGAGATTCAGGACCCCCATGAAAGGGCTAAATTTGTACTGGCTTCTTATAATATAGGATATGGACATGTACGGGATGCCATTAATCTGACCGTGAAATATGGTGGAGATCCGGATTTGTGGGAAAATAATGTCGAAACGTACCTGTTGAATAAGTCACAGCCTGAATACTATAATGACCCTATAGTGCATAACGGCTATTGTCGCGGGAAAGAGACCTATAATTATGTTCGCGAAATTATGTATCGGTACGATCATTACCTGAATATTGAATTTGTGGATATAGCCCAGAACCTGAAATAACAGCCAGGAACTCACTTAAAATCATCGCGGTCGCTCCCCAGATAATACTCTCGTTTATCCTGTAAAAGGGAACCTGTATTTCCATTCCATGAAGCAACCAATTCTCTTTTTTTATGCATAAGGGATTCAGTAATTCACTCAATGAAGTAATTATAAGATATTCAACTTCACGTTTATCAATTGAAAAAACCGGTTTCAAACTGTAATATCCAACGAATGGTTGTACATGCATTTTACTGATGGGTATTACAAGAGGAGTAAGTGCTCCAAGGATTGCCGATTTTTCAAAACTCAGACCAATTTCTTCCCTTGTTTCACGGATTGCTGTCTCTTCAAGATCCTTATCAGTGGTTTCAAATACTCCCCCCGGAAAACTTACCTGTCCTCCATGTGGGCCATCATATTCACTCCTTTTAATGAAAACAATCTGAAAATCCTGATCTTCAGGAAATATACAGATCATCACTGCCGCTTTTTTATCAGGGGAAGACAAATCAGGACTTGTCCGAAACTCAGGAGCCATAATGTATTGCAGCTTCTGACCGGGTAAAGTCTTTTGCAGTTCATATCTGATGAGTGATATTTTTTCTTCAAAAGTCATATGGAATCATTTAAACCGGATCGATTCCGCCGGTGATATCCTGCTTATAAGCATCGATGGCAAAATCAGAAAAGTCAAAATAACAACCACAGTACCTGTATTCAGCAGAAACAGGTTTATCAGGTTTATATTAACCGGCACTGTGGTCAGATAATACGAAGTCGGATCGAGATGAATAATGCTGAATTGTTTCTGAAGTAAACAAAGGCCGATTCCTAATAAATTTCCCCAGAGTAAACCCTTCAGGATAAGATAGGATGACTGGTATAAAAATATTCTTCGGATGCTCCTGTTGGAAGTGCCCAGAGCTTTTAGAATTCCTATCATATTAGTGCGATCGAGAATAATTATAAGAAGACCGGAGATCATGTTAATACCGGCAACAATAAGCATCAGGATTATGATTACGAGAACATTTATATCCTGCAGGTTCAGCCAGTCGAAGATCTGAGGATATTTTTCCACGATATTCAGCACCTTAAGTCTTGATCCATCCCCAAAAAATGTAGTGGAAACAATCTCATTGACTTCATTGGTAATGCGGTCTATGTCTTTAAAATCAGTTACCATCATTTCAAGTCCGCTTACCTGGTTTTCCTGCCACCCGGAAAGCCTCTGGATATGCCTGATATCAACCATCGCAAAAGTTTTATCGAACTCCTGGAGGCTGGTTTCATAAACCCCTGAAATGGTAAATTTCCTGAAACGCGGTGTATCCTGGATAAACCACATCTGGAAACTATCCCCGGTCTCGAGTTTCAGCTTTTTTGCCAGGAAGGAGGAGATTACAATGCTGTTTGAGACTGTATCGTGGTCCATCCGGAAAGAATTGCCTTCCAACATGGATCTGTCGAAAAAACTCCAGTCATAATCCTGGCCGACTCCCTTTAAAACCAATCCCTGTATATCGTTCGGAGTCTTTACAATACCAGCCTTAAGACCAAAAACCTGTATGTGCTTAATTCCGGTTGTATTTTTTATAAGGGGGAGGAAATCCGGATTGGCATCGATGGGACTGGTTTCGAACGATACATTGGAATCGTAATTTAATATCTGGATATGCGATCCAAAGCCTATTACCTTATTACTGATCTCTTCTTTAAAGCCCGTAACAATTGAAATAGCAACCAGCATCACTGCCAGGCCAAGCGCAATGCCAAATACAGCAATTCCCATAATCGTTCCGGGGAATCGTTTGCCCGTTTCCTTTCTGCTGTTAAGCCTTTTTGCAATAAAAAACTCAGTATTCAATCCTTTTGGTTTTAATCGATGCGTAAAAGTAATAAATTCGTGTCTTAAAGTACGAGCCATATCAGGAAAGACATTTTTTTATGAACTACTAAATGGCACAAAGCTTCAAAGTCTCACGATGAATTTGTTAATGGTATAGATGAGTGAGTGTTGGCAATTGATTATTTTTCCTGAGTTTCCTCTTGGCGCTAAAAGTTGGAATGGAAAGAATGAAATCAAATACATATAATAAATTGTGGCTATAATCTCGAAATATCATAATAAATTTAGATTATAATCGAAATTTATCATATTTTTATACAAATTTCTTTCAATGAATATAAACCGGGAGTTAGAACCTATTATTGCTAGCAGGCTATATCAGAAAAAGGCAATAATTGTTGTTGGTCCCAGACAGGTGGGGAAAACAACTTTGCTAAACCAGATTTCAACGAGCAGTGATAAGCAAACCTTGTTTTTGAATTGTGATGAACCTGATGTAAGGAAAAAGCTGGAATTACCTAACTCAACACAGTTAAAAGTATTAATCGGGAAATCGGAATTAATTCTTATTGATGAAGCACAACGGGTGAAAGATATTGGTATTACTTTGAAATTACTGGTTGATAACTTTCAGGAAAAGCAAATTATTGTTACCGGATCTTCGGCTTTGGAACTTTCTAATTCTATCAGCGAATCGTTAACCGGAAGAAAATTTGAATATAAAATGTTTCCGTTTACCTTTAAAGAGTTAGTAAATGCGAATGGATTGTTAGAGGAAAACAGGTTGTTACAGCATCGTATGATTTATGGGATGTATCCTGATGTTGTAAATAACATGGGAAACGAACGGGAAATTCTGACAAATATCGTATCAAGCTATTTATACAAAGACATTTTCGAATTTCAGGATATTCGGAAACCCGAGATCATTGAAAAGCTTTTACAGGCCCTCGCATTGCAGGTTGGTAATGAGGTGTCATTTAATGAATTATCGCAATTACTGGGCATAGATACCGCCACTGTCCAGAGATATATTGATTTACTCGAAAAATCATATATTTTATTTCATCTGCGGTCATTCAGTCGAAATGTTCGCAACGAGCTTAAAAAGAGCAGAAAAATTTACTTCTATGATAATGGCGTACGAAACGCTTTGATTTCGAATTTTAATCCGCTTGCAATCCGAACGGATATTAGAGCATTGTGGGAGAATTATTTGATTTGTGAAAGGTTTAAACGTAATAATTATTCCATGAATTATGCAAGTTGCTATTTTTGGAGAACAACACAACAACAGGAAATTGATTACATTGAAGAGCGGGATGGGAAACTCTATTGTTATGAATTTAAGTGGAATTCAAAAAAGAAAGCAACTTTATCTGCAACATTCTCAACAAACTACTCAAATACAGAGTTTGCACTTATTAATCCGGATAATTATATGGGATTTACAGGGATTGAATAAATATAAAACTATGATCCGATTATTCATTTGTGCATTATTAATGATTTCGATTCTTGCTTGTTCACAGGCTCCGGTATGTAAACCACCTGTTCAATGCGGATCAGACCAAACAGAAGTTTATCTGCCAATGCTCGAAAATAGGCGAATTGCTGTAATGGCCAATCAAACAACTATGGTTGGCAATAGACACCTGGTGGACACCCTTGTCTCCCTCGGAATTGATGTGAAAAAGATATTCTCCGCAGAGCACGGTTTCAGGGGAAATGAGGCAGACGGAACACTTATAAAAGACGGGAAAGACCCGGTCACCGGACTTCCAATAATATCACTTTATGGTAAAAATCGTAAACCCACACCCACTCAGTTAAGTGACATAGATATCGTGGTTTTTGATATCCAGGATGTAGGGGCAAGGTTTTATACATTTATATCTTCCATGCATTACCTCATGGAAGCCTGTGCAGAAAACGGAAAGGAATTCCTGGTGCTCGACCGGCCCAATCCCAATGGAAATTATATTGACGGCCCCATCCTTGAAAAGGGATTTGAATCATTTGTCGGGATGCACCCCGTTCCTGTTGTTCATGGAATGACAGTAGCAGAATACGCCAGGATGATAAACGGCGAGGGATGGTTGAAAGACAGTCTGAAGTGCAATCTCAGCTGGGTTCCCTGCAAAAATTATAAACACAAAAGCGAATATATTCCCCCGGTACCCCCTTCCCCAAACCTACCTAATATACAGGCAATCCGGCTTTATCCATCTCTTGCATTTTTTGAAGGAACCATAGTAAGCGAGGGGAGGGGAACTGATTTTCCTTTCCAGGTTTTCGGGTACCCGGAATTCAATGGCGGGGATTTTGAATATACACCCATAAGCCGTCCCGGAGCCTCAGTGCAACCTAAATTTGAGAATCAGAAGTGCAAAGGGATTGATTTAAGAGGCTATTTACCGGAGGAAGGGAACTGGGAGGGGCTCCGTTTGGAATGGCTTATACAGGCTTATAATGACTCGGGTGACAAAGGCAATTTCTTTAAACCGTATTTTGAAAAACTGGCTGGAACGGATCAGTTTCGTAAAGATATTGAGGCAGGGCTTACAATTGATGAAATAAAGCAGAAATGGGAAAAGGACTTGGAAGAGTACCAGGCCTTGAGGGCGAAATATGTTTTGTATGAATAATAGGATTGGTATGATTACGCCGCTCGGTTCTATAATATCTGAACTTTAAATTACAACCATCAACCCCTTTAATATTTGAACAAGGTGTAAGGTTTGAAAGAATCTTTTTTTATATTTACGGTTGCACCAGCCAAATGCTAAACTGACCGCATGAAAAAGATTAATATTGTCCTTTCAGCTTTCCTTCTTTGTATAAACAGCGCTTTCAGCCAGGAACTGGGTTTCCTGGAAAACGTTTATGATTATATTGAAGACCCCGGCAAATTCGCTCTGAACCAGGAAACAGGTCACGTTCCCATGGTACCCTTTTCATCTGTTGAAGATGCTCTGGAAAACAACTGGAATAAATCAGGTTCATACCTATCCCTTAACGGAACCTGGAAGTTTAAATGGTCTGAAAACCCGGAAGCATCCCCTCAGGATTTCTTTTCTGAAAAATTCAACGACAGCAAATGGGATAACCTGGTTGTCCCCTCCAACTGGGAGATGCATGGGTATGGAGATCCTGTTTTCAGAAATATATCCCATCCTTTCCGATCAAATCCGCCTTTCATCCCGCATGATTATAATCCGGTTGGTTCGTACCGCAAAACCTTTACCCTGCCTTCCAATTGGAAAGAAAAGGAAGTGTTTCTCCGGATGGAAGGAACTACCTCTGCATCATTTGTATGGGTTAACGGAAAGGAGGTTGGTTATAATCAGGGCGCAAACGAACCAGCTGAATATAACATTACAAAATTTCTTAAACCGGGTAAAAATCTGGTGGCGGTTAATGTTTACAAATATTCTGACGGGACCTATCTGGAAGATCAGGATTTCTGGCGTTTGTCGGGGATTTTCAGGGATGTATACCTGATGGCAACTCCAAAAGTTCATTTGCGTGATTATTACGTTACAACGGACCTTGATGCAGAATACATTAATGCTGAGCTTACTATTTCAGCAGAAATTGCCAACTACACCGGATCAGTTCAAAGTGGATTAACTGTTCGGTTCAATTTATTTGATAAAAACCGCAAGCCTGTTGTGCAGAATCTTGTTACCAAAACGGTAACAGTTAAGGGGAATTCCATTCAGATGGTTAATCATACCTGTCAGGTCATAAAACCTGACAGGTGGTCAGACGAAAAACCTGATCTTTATTGTCTTACCCTGGAGCTCCTTGATGAAGAGGGAAAAGTGGTTGAAATCCTTTCAAACCGCATTGGATTTAAAGAGGTAGAGGTAAAACACCAGGCATTGTATGTAAATGGAGTACCTGTAAAACTGAACGGGGTCAATAGCCATATGCAGCACCCCGAGCTGGGCCACACTATGGACAGGGCTACCATCCTGAAAGATTTCACTCTGATGAAGCAGTTCAACATAAACTGCGTCCGCACTTCACACTACCCTCCAACCATTGAATATCTCGACCTTGCTGATGAGATGGGAATATATATAGTTGACGAAACCGGCGATGAATCTCATGCAACAGAATACATCTCTGAAATGCCCGAATGGCGTGATGCCTATGTTGACAGGGTTCGTGGGATGATCCTTCGCGACCGGAACCACCCATCGGTAATCTTCTGGAGCGCTGGAAATGAAAGTGGTTTTGGAAACAATATCTGTGAAGTAATAAAAGAAGGTAAGCGACTTGACCCTTCCCGCATTTTCATGTATGGAGGCAATGCGGATGATGTTACCTGGAAAAACGAAGTTCCCTGCGAAGATATTTATGGACCCCGCTACGCCACTCCATATGAATTGAAAACACGGATTGCCCAGGTTCCTGAATCTCAGGATCCACGCCCTTCCTTCATGGACGAGTATATTTCAGTTCAGGGTAACGGGGGAGGGGGACTCGATGAATACTGGGACGTAATTTACAAATACCCGCGTTGTATTGGCGGAGCCTTATGGGATTATGTAAGTCCGGGGATAACCGAAAAGATACTCTTACTTACTGATGCATCAAAAAACAATATTAATACCACGATTAAAGGCCGGGGAAAACTGGTTCCCGGGAAATCCGGTAATGCAGTGGAACTGAGCGGACACGATCAATGGGTAGATGTTTACAGGGATCCATCCCTCGATATTACAGGAAGCCAGCTTACCATTTCGTTATGGGTTTATCCCCGGAAATGGAATACTGATGGAACTTTTATAACAAAAGGAAGCTACCAGTTCGGACTCTGTCAGAATCATAAGGATTCGCTGGTGTTTTATGTTACTGATTCAAAACGTAATTCGGTAACGGTACCCGTTCCGCAAAATTGGGAAAACAACTGGCATCATCTTGCAGGAATATACGATGGCAAAACACTATCTATTTATGTAGATAAAAACCTGTCAGGTTTTAAATCCTTTTCCGGAACCATTACAAATAAACCATACCCGGTAAACATCGGCCGTAATCCCGAAATTGAAGGACAGGAATATCCCGGGAGAACAAGCAATGCACGATTCGACCAGGTGGCCGTTTTCGATAAAGCCATACCCATTGATCAGCTTCTTAACCCAACTCCAGCACTTAAAAATGAAGCACAGCTCTGGCTCGATTTCGATGAAGTCAGAGAAGCAGGAACTTTTTATTCCATGGGAATAGGGGGGCGTACATATGGTCTTATCTGGCCCGACCGTACTCCGCAACCGGAAATGTGGCAGGTTAAAAAATCAGCCCAGCCGGCAAGTGTAGAATGGCTAAATCCGCAGGAAGGGACAGTAGAAATCTGGAATCGTTTCCATTTCACAAATCTGAACGAACTGAAAACAGCATGGCAGCTTCAGGCTGATGGGGAAGTAATTCAACAAGGTGAATTAAATCCTGATATTGCTCCCCTTCAAAGAAAAATAGTAAGAATTCCAATTGAGAAGCCTGATCTTAAGTCAAATACCGAATACCGGCTTCTTGTTAGTTTCAGCCTGGAAAAAGCAGAAGCCTGGGCGCCAGCGGGATTTGAGGTGGCATGGAACCAGCTGGAGCTTCCCTGGAAAAAAAGTGAGGAGATGTCATTAGAACAGACACTGCCCCTTGTGTCTTTTGCAGAGGATAGTGATAATATCACCATCACAGGAAATGACTTTGAATACTGGTTTGATAAATCAACAGGACGGCTATCTTCTTTGCAATATCTTGGAAAACAGATGATTAATGAAGGCCCTAAACTAAATGTCTGGCGGGCTCCGCTCGCAAATGAACTCGACCAGTGGGCCTTGTGGCGTTCCGATTTAACGTACCGAAAACCTGGTATGGGAGAAGATCCTGCCAATAACTGGCGCTCTCTCGGACTTGATCACCTGACATATAAACTTGATCAATTGTCTGTCTCAATGACCCATGACAAAAAGGTAAAAGTTGAAGTTCAGGATCATGCAGAAGGGATTACCTTTGGTACCGCATTTGATAACCATTATGTCTACCTGGTTGATGGAAATGGAGAAATCCAGCTTCAACATTCTGTTGTTCCACAAGGATTGATGCCCGCCTGGTTGCCCAGGATGGGAATCCAGATGAACATCAACCAGGAATTAAATATTGTTGAGTGGTACGGACGCGGTCCGTTTGAGAATTACCCCGACCGTAAAACAGGTGCGAAAATTGGTGTTTATAAAAGCGCCGTTCACGAAATGAAAGAGCCATACCTTGTTCCGCAGGATTATGGTCTGCGGACTGATAACCGTTGGGTGCGACTGGAAACTGCAGACGGTTTTGGGCTGGAATTTACAGGAAGTGAACTTTTTAATTTCAATGCGCATCCTTACAACACCGACAATATGACCCGGGCAAGGTATCCTTATCAGGTAAAGCCATTTAACGGAATTACTTTTAACTTTGATTATGCAACCAGCGGGGTGGGTTGTACTGCAATCTCTGTGCTCAACCAGTACAGGGTTTTACCGACGATGTACAATTTCACTATACATATAAAACCATATAAATAGACCCAACTTTGTGTAACTCTTAACTTTCTCTGTGTGAAAAGAAAAATTAATCACACAGAGAAGGCACAGAAGGGCACAGAGGTAAAATTAAAAACTTTAAACATGAAAACATTAACTACAATTTTATGCTTTATGATGGTTATTTCCTGCACAAAGCCTGAGATGACCAAAGAGATTTCAGTAATTCCTGTTCCGGATTCAATCACCTATGGAAAAGGAACTTTTATACTCTCGGCCAAAACTGTAATTGTAGCAGAGGGAGATGCCGTTCCAGTAGCCACTTACCTGCAGGGTTTTCTGAAAAATGCTACCGGTATTGAAATTCCGGTTGTTACCGAACATAAGAAAAATGCAATTGTCCTTTCCATCCAGGAGAGCCTGCCGGGCCTGGATAATAAAGAGGGATACACTTTGAAATCCACTTCAAAAAGTGTTGTAATAAAAGCATCTGCAAAAGAAGGACTTTTTTACGGGGTACAGACTTTACGACAGTTGTTTCCCCCGGAAATTGAAAGTCCCTCAGTGAAAAGTGACATTTCATGGAGTGTACCTGCAGTTGAAATATCCGATCAGCCTCAGTTTCCCTGGAGGGGAATGATGCTCGATTGTGTACGGCATTTCTTTCCGGTTTCTCATGTTAAGAATGTTCTCGATCAGCTTTCGGCACGAAAGATGAATCATTTTCACTGGCACCTTGTTGATGACCAGGGTTGGAGAATCGAAATTAAAAAGTATCCTGAACTTACCACAACCTCAGCATGGAGGGTTGATCATGAGGATTTGCATTGGAATGAACGTCCTGCACAGAAACCCGGGGAAGAAGCAACTTACGGAGGATTTTATACTCAGGATGAAATCCGTGAGGTGGTTGAATATGCTGCAAAACTAAACATTGAAGTTGTTCCAGAAATTGAGATGCCAGCCCATGTTTCCTGCGTATTTGCTGCTTATCCGCAATTATCCTGCTCAGGGAAAAAGATGACTGTATTATCAGGTGGTGTATGGCCGGTTACGGAAATTTATTGCGCCGGGAATGAAGAGGTCTTCACATTCCTGGAAAATGTCCTTACTGAAGTGGCTGATCTTTTCCCTTCAAAGTATATTCATATCGGGGGAGATGAGGCAACAAAAACAAATTGGGAAAAATGCCCGAAATGCCAGTCCAGGATTAAAACCGAAAGACTGAAAGATGAACTGGAATTGCAGAGTTATTTTATTAAAAGGATTGAGAAGTTTCTGGCATCTAAGGATAAAAATCTTTTAGGGTGGGATGAAATTCTTGAAGGTGGACTTGCTCCCCGCGCAACTGTAATGTCATGGAGAGGTTTTGAAGGGGGGATAGAAGCAGCAAGATCCGGACATGATGTGGTAATGAGTCCCACACAGTTTTGTTATTTCGATTATTACCAGGGGCCACAGGAATCTGAGCCACTGGCCATTGGTGGATTTCTTCCCTTAAGCAAGGTGTACCAGTTCATCCCTGTTCCTGACAGCCTTACCGCTGATGAAGCAAAACATATACTGGGAGGACAGGCAAACCTCTGGACAGAATACATTCCTACACCGGAACATTCTTTTTACATGATGTTCCCACGTCTCGATGCAATGGCTGAAGTACTCTGGTCAAAGCCAGAAAACAAAAACTATGAAGATTTTGTAAGACGCCTGGATAAGCAATTTGCACGGTTCGATAATGCCGGGATTAATTATTCAAAAAATATTTACTAAATGAAAACACCCGAAGTAAAAGAATCTAAGCGTCTTCAGTCGCTTGATGCACTCCGCGGATTCGATATGTTCTGGATCATGGGCGGAGCTGAAATTTTTATCGCACTTGCAGCTCTAACCGGATGGCCGGTACTGGAATGGTGGGCAACGCAAATGGATCATGTTCCATGGCACGGTTTCGTATTCTTTGATATGATTTTTCCGCTTTTCCTTTTTATTGCCGGGATTTCTTTTCCCTTTTCCTATGCAAAGAATTACAACGGACCCGATAAACGCAAAGCACTGTACTGGCATATTTTTAAAAGGGGATTAACTCTTGTTATCCTGGGAATAATATATAACAATGCCATCCGGTTTGATTTTGCCAACATGCGCTATGGCAGTGTATTAGGACACATAGGGCTTGCCTGGATGTTTGCTGCACTTATTTTTATCAATTCAGGAACCCGGTTCAGAATGGTCTGGGTTTCAGGGATCCTGTTGGTTTACTGGTTCCTGTTGATGCTCTTTCCTGCGCATGACCTGGGTTCAACCGATCCATATTCAATGGAAGGCAGCCTGACCGGCTTTATCGACAGGCTATTCATGCCCGGAACCTTATACCTGAAAGTCCACGATCCCGAAGGTCTTCTAAGTACCATCCCGGCAATTGCCACAGCCCTGCTTGGTATGCTGACCGGGCAGTTTGTCAGATCCGATTATCTGAAAAACAAGCTTTCAAGAAAAGTCCTTTATATGATTTTAGGTGGAGTGGGGCTGATAGTAATCGGCAAAGTGTGGGGCTTAACATTCCCTATAAACAAAAACCTCTGGACGAGTTCATTTACATGCTTCGCTGGAGGGATAAGCCTGGTTCTTTTTGCTGTTTTTTACCTTGTCATTGATGTGTGGAAATTCAACAGATGGCCGTTCTTCTTTACCGTTATAGGGATGAATTCCATAACAATATACCTGGGTCAGGCTCTTTTTAATCTGGGACATACCTCAAAATTTCTTTTCGGGGGATTTGCAGGTCTGTTTTCTGAGCACTGGTCGCACCTTATTGCAGCAATTGGTTATGTTGCCGTGGGATGGATTATACTTTACTTTTTTTATAATAGGAAGATATTTCTGAAGGTTTAACCTCCCCAGACCCTTGCCTTCCCCTATATTGCTAAGGGCTATACCATCCCTTCCAATAACCATTCAGAATAATTGCCTCTGTTGATGAGTTGAAATCCTCCATCATATTCATCTCTCCACAATTTCGGAGGCCGCAACTGAGTCTTTGAAATTTGTTGTAGTTTTTAATATATTGCGGACTTTAATTCAAACTCAAATTACATTAATATGAATTGTAAATTTCTATTGGTTACACCGCTTATCCTCCTGTTATTTACCGGAAGTGGATATAGTCAGACTTCAGCAGTTCTGCCTTACCAGAACCCGCAGGTATCAATTGATGAAAGGGTTAATGACCTGGTTTCACGAATGACTATTCAGGAAAAGGTGGCGCAACTCTTTAATCAGGCTGAAGCTATTGATCGGCTCGGAGTTCCAGCCTATAACTGGTGGAACGAATGCCTGCACGGTGTTGCCAGAGCAGGTAAAGCAACTGTATTCCCCCAGGCAATCGGCTTAGCAGCAACCTTTGATCAGGACCTGATGTTGCGTGTAGGAAATGCAGTAAGCGATGAGGCAAGGGCAAAGCATAAGTATTTTGCAGATAACGGCGTGCGCAGCATATATACCGGTCTGACTTTCTGGACCCCTAACATCAATATTTTCAGGGATCCGAGATGGGGCCGCGGACAGGAAACATACGGGGAGGATCCATACCTGACAGGTACCATGGCGGTTAATTTTATTAATGGCTTACAGGGAAACGACCCAAAATATCTGAAAACCATTGCGACCTCCAAACATTACGCGGTGCACAGCGGACCTGAATTTTCCCGTCATGTGGATAATATTTTCGTACATGACCGTGATCTGTATGATACATATCTTCCCGCATTCAGAATGACGATCCGGGAAGCTCATGTTCAGTCGGTAATGTGCGCGTATAACCGCTTCCGCGACAAACCATGTTGCGGTAATGATATTTTGCTCGCGAAAATCCTGCGTGAACGATATGGATTTAATGGCTATGTAGTTTCAGATTGTGGAGCAATCTCTGATTTTTATGAGAAAAATGCACATCATGTTGTTGAAACTTCATCCCAGGCATGGGGTTGGTCCTTATCGTCAGGTACCGATCTTAACTGCGAACAGAACCGTAAATTTCTGGTTGATAACCTTGATTCAGCAATCAATGCTGGAATCATTAACGAAAGTGATATCAACATTTCTGTAAAAAGATTATATAAAGCAAGGTTCATGCTCGGCATGTTCGATCCGGAAGAAATGGTTCCCTTTACAAAAATTCCGTACTCAGTGGTCGGATCAGAGGCGAATCTCAAATTATCGCTTGAAGCAGCGGAAAAATCCCTTGTGCTTCTGAAAAACGACGGCATCCTTCCCCTGAAAAATGTAAAGAAAGTTGCACTTATCGGGCCCAATGCCAATAATTTCGCCATCCTGATTGGCAATTATAACGGGGAACCTATCCGGCCAATAACCCCATTGAAAGCATTGATTGACAAGCTTGGAACCAAGAATGTGCTTTACACTCCCGGGTGTCCGATTGTTCCCGAAGTAAATACAGATCTTGAAATTATCTCCCCCGAAAACTTTTTCCATAATGAAAACGGAAAACTGGTTAAAGGACTTAAAGCCGAATATTTTACAAATACTAAATTCGACGGGCAGCCAAAAATTGTAAGGATTGATCCGAAAATAGATTTTTACTGGCTTCGGTCACCCATTAATAATCTTGTTGAAGAGGAATTCTCGGTACGTTGGACAGGAGTTCTTATTCCTCAGAAAACCGGTATGTACCAGTTTGGAGGAAATGTCAGATTGATCATCAATGGCAAACCAGTTAATCCTGGGGGAATATCCCTTGAAAAAGGTAAAAAATATGATTTGGCAGCAGAACTACGCGTTTCATCTAATCCTTATGTAAACAGTATTGAATCATCTGCAAGTCTAAGCTGGATAGATGTTTCACGGGATTTTCAAAAAGAAGCTCTGAATGCCGCTGCAAAAGCAGACGTTGTAATTTTCTGCGGAGGAATTTCCGCGAACCTGGAAGGTGAAGAAATGCCGCTGGTTATTGACGGTTTCTCACATGGAGACCGCACTCACATCAATCTTCCAAAAATTCAGGAAGATCTGCTCAGAGAACTTTATAAAACCGGCAAACCCATTGTCTATGTCAATTTCAGCGGAAGCGCCATTGCCCTTAACTGGGAAGATGAAAATCTACCGGCAATCGTTCAGGCATTCTACCCGGGAGAAACAACCGGTACGGCATTAACCCGGCTGCTTTTTGGCGATTTCAATCCTTCCGGCCGGCTCCCGGTAACCTTTTACAAATCAGAAAAAGATATTCCTGCTTTTTCCAATTATGATATGCAGGACCGTACTTACCGCTATTTCCAAGGCACTCCGCTATATCCTTTCGGATATGGATTGAGCTATACCACTTTTGAATACAGCAATCTGGTTGTAGATAAAACTTCCGATACACAGTCACCGGTTGAGGTAAGCGTTGATGTAAAGAACACTGGAAAAAAAGACGGCGAAGAGGTTGTACAGGTCTATGTCTCGAATAAATCAGCCACCTCCATTGTTCCCATAACTTCATTGAAAGGATTTAAAAGAGTTTACCTGAAGCAGGGAGAAAAGAAAACAGTCACATTTACTTTGAAACCTGAGGATTTCTCGGTTACCAATGCTGATGCGCTGCAGGTTGTGGAGCCGGGAGTTTTTGATATTGCGGTTGACGGGGTGGTTCCGGGGGAAAACTCCCAGGTTAAATCTATTGAAATAACCGGGAGTGTTTTAGAAATTAAGTAGGTATTTATTTTGTAAAACCTAAGTTATGAAGAAGCCACAGATTCACAGATATTGAATAATCTGTGTCTATTTTATTTCCCTGGCAATTACCTCTGCCATTACCTTTGCTCCCACTTCATTAGGATGAATACTGTCCGGAAAAAATTCTACATGACCGATCAGGGGCTGGTATAAATCAATGACTTTGAGATTATTCGCTTTTGCAATTTTTTCAATGGAAGGTATTACTCCCTTACGTATCACAGAATCACTGATTCCCCAGGCATTATTAAACGCTGGAGCTGGAAAACAAAGGTATATTTGGGGCCGGCTAGGTATGGAATTCAGAGTATCAACCATAGATTGCAGATCCTTCAGGTAATTCTCCTCATTCCAGTTAAAAGGCTTTGAATCGTTCGTTCCCAGTTTTATTATAACAATATCGGGTTCAAACGCAAAAACGTTATAAAACTCATTGCAGATCCAATATGGCAGGTTTGACTCTTTCAAAAGAGTAGCACCGCTTCTCCCGGCATTCAGAACACTGTATCCCGGTCCTAAAATGCTATCAAGTTGCACAGGGTAACTTTTTTTACTTTGCCAGGTTATACCGGCGCCTTCAGTGATACTGTCACCGATACAGGCAATTTTTACATTTTTTTCCTCCGAACATGAAGAAATAAGAAGGATTGCAACAAAGAGGATTATTGTTTTTTTCATTATATTACGATTTGATTTAAGCGAAAATAGCAAATGTTTTTTATAACGAATCATTATGTTTGGTTGAAGATGCAGGATACTGCCTGGGAGATGCACATAAAATCAATTGCAGGGGCTTTACCCATTATGCTTGGTGATCCCAGAAATCTATCAGAATCAGACCTGAAAAAATACCGGGCTTATGCCGATTGGCTTCAAATGATGGAGAAAAAATACAGCATTATGAGCTATAGATAGGATTTGCCAGGGTTTGGGGAGCCAATGGAAGGCTTTTGGGATGGTTTTCAACGAATCAATACGGATCTGAAAAACGGGGGTATTATTGCTGTATTCCGTCACGGCTCCACTGAGGTCAGCCGAACTGTAACGATAAAGTATCTGGACCCTTTAAAAAAATACAGGGTTAAAACTTTGAATGATAAGGAAATATGCATCCTGACCGGAAAAGACTTAAGTAACATTGGATTTGAGATATTTCTTAAGGAGGTTTACTCAGGCGAGCTTTTTGAGGTGTCCGTAATGGAATAAAATACAGGTTAAGCTTGTAGAGATTTTTTAAAAAAGTTTAAATGATATTTTTCCCCTAAATTGCAACAATATTATCCCAATTAAAAACTCATAAACATGAGATATTATTTATTCTTCATATTTTTTTCACTTTTACTGAATCATCAGGATCGATTTCTTAATGCACAGGAAAATCAGCCTATTGATTTAGTAAAATTCTGCTCAGATCAAAAAGGTTTTAACCTGCTCGGAAAATTTGATGTCTCCTGGACTAATAACGGATTTAGTCAGAATGAATTTAAACTCATCCATGACCTGGGGTTTAATTTTGTAAGGCTCCCTTTGGATTACAGAACGTATACCAAGGCAGGCGATTGGTACACTTTTCTGGAAACTGAAATTGTGGAAATAGATAATGCCGTTAAATGGGGGCAGGAAAACAATATCCATGTCTGCATAAACCTTCATCGTGCTCCGGGCTATTGCGTTAATTCCGCTACATTACCTGTTAATCAGCAACTTGACCTTTGGACGGATAAAGTTGCACAGGATGCTTTTGTTCTTCATTGGGAATTTTTTACTAACAGATACAAAGATGTCTCTCCGGCAGCATTAAGTTTTAATCTTGTGAATGAGCCCAGTAATGTTGCCGAAGACCTGTATCTCCCTATAATGAAAAGGGCGATAGACACAATTCATAATACCAGTCCGGATAGAATTATTTTTATTGATGGACTGAATTACGGGAGAGATATTCTTTCAGCTTTGAAAGATGAACCAAATGTGGCTCAATCCATACATACTTACGACCCGTTTGGGTTAACTCATTATAAGGCTGAGTGGGTAAGCGGTTCAGAGTTATGGCCGGTACCAAAGTGGCCAATGTTATGGATTTCAAATTACCTGTATGGTCCATGGAAATCTGAATTTAAAAGCCCTCTTGTCTTTGAAGGAACCTTTTTAAATGGAACTGAAGTTATTATAAATGTCCGGCAGGTTTCCATTGAATCAACGCTTCAGGTTAAAGCAAACAGCAAAATTGTAATGTCTAAAAAATTTGTTTGCGGAGCCGATACCGGCAACGATTTTTCGCAGGTTAATAAAACGGAATGGGGATATCAGAACATCTCAAATAAGGACTTTTCATTTACACTTTCTGAAGATGTTACCCGGCTTAGTTTTGAGAATGTTTCTGGCGACTGGATGTTAATAAATTCAATATCTTTGAAAAATAACACCTCTTTAACTTCCTACAATCTCTCGGATGATACATGGGGTCAAAAGCAAGACACTTATAAAATAGATGGGAATGGGAATATTAAAACTATTGATGGTGAAGATTTACTGCCCTTTGAGAATTACCGAAAAAATCTCGCGATTGCAAAGCAATATGGGATTCCCTTAATGATGCAGGAATTTGGAGTGTATAATAAAACACCTCATCATGTTGCTGTTGGATTTCTTAATGACTTAGTCCGGTTTTTCCATGAAAATAATGTTGGCTGGGCATTATGGAACTTCAATGGCAGTTTTGGAATTTTAAACTCTGATCGAAGCGATTGCATTTATGAAATTTACCAGGGGAATAAGCTTGACAGAGAAATGCTTGATGCCCTTACAAAGGATATGGTCAATCAGGTAGTATCACCTGAAAAAATCAACCAATTATTTTTTTATCTATCTCCGGGTGAAAGTAGTTTAACAGTTTTTAATCATCCTTTTCAGGGGAGTTGCAAGATCGGGATTTATGATATTTCAGGCCAATTATTACAAACCGGGCAAATTTATTCCTTTACGAAAGAGACCGTAAAAATTGATGTGTCTGGTATTAGAGCAGGAACATATATTTTAAAAGCATCCACAAACGGAACTGAATATGCAGGAAAGTTTATTCTTACACAATAAAGGCCTGAAGTAAGGAAATTAATCAGAAATACTTAAACTACTTTCAATATGAAAGTATATGTTTTTATTACATTTTTATTAGTTGTTTTTTCTGTCAATGCCCAGGTCTGGGAATATGCCGCCTTAGCCAGTAAAGCCCAGCGTGAAGCAGGATTCATCGGTGGCGAAGGCGGCCAATGGCCACTGGCTCTTGCAATAGATAACGCAGATGGCAATGTAATGCTTCATGGCAGCGACGTAGGCGGCGTGTGGCGAAGTGTAAACGGAGGCCAGCTTTGGGAACCGGCAAATAATGGATACACCCCACGTGGTACCTGCGGACTTTTCATCGACCCGAATAACCCGGCACGGGCCATCTCAGTAGGGTCTAACTCACAAAAAGCCGCATGGAGTAATTACCATGGCCTTTATCTCACAACCGATACAGCCAAATCATGGAAACAGGTCCTGCTGGATAATGCCTGCGGATACCGCGATATCAGGGAACAAATTGCCTACGATCCTTCCAGTTTTGATGCTGAAAAAGGATACAGCATGATTGTTTACTACTCACGCATCGCTTGGACCGCCGGCTCAGAAGGAGGTTCAGGTACTCTGGCATCCGGCATGTACAAGTCAGTGGATGGAGGAAATACCTGGAAGATCATCGCGAACTCCGGAGTTTATGGAAATTCCATTATAAAAGTCCTTCCTGCCCGGGGTTATTTGTTTGTTGCCAACAATAACGGGGTTTTCAAAAGCATCGATCAGGGTCTTAATTTCACGAAAACCTTCACGGGAAGTGTCAAAGGATTTGATGTGTATCCGAAGGATCCATCCAGATTATACCTGTGCACTGCTGACAAAATATATGTTTCCACAGATACAGGAGAATCATTTGTTGCAAAACCAACAGTGGGATTTACTTCCTTTGCAAATTATCTTCGCGTAAATCCGCTCGATGATCAATATATTATTACTCAACACGCTAACCCTGCTGATCAATGGAATACCTATTACCTGTATAGTCATAACGGGGGAGCAAACTGGACGAAAACAAACAATGACAACGGTCTTGATTTTCTTCCAAGAAATTTTGGAAGGATGATGTATCCCTCATGGCACCCGGTAAGCAGAGACACCTTATTTACCGTGGGAGGCGACTTTATAACAAAATCATCAAACGGTGGAGCATCATTGATATGGTCAAACAACGGTGCTTCCGCTATCATGTCGAGAGGAAACATGAGCTTTAATCTCGATAATCCTGACTTGTTCTTCTTTGCAGCCCAGGATTATGATGCAGCCGTTTCTATCGATAGCGGTTATACGTTTAAATTCCTTAATATGTCCGGAAATGGATGGGGAGGAGATATTCACGGGGGTTATATAGTAGATTCGCTTACATGGTTTGGCAGGAAATCTGACGGCTGGAATGATCCTTCTCCTGAACTGCGTATTACTTTTAACGGAGGGCTGAATTACCAGATCAAAGGGATATCCCTGGGATTACCTTTCTGTTATGGAATGCCCGGTGACCGAAATATATTGTTTGCCGGTAATCTAAGAAGTTCTGATAAAGGAATTAAATGGTCTGAAATGACAGGCTGCAATGGAGTTATTACTTCGAACCCTTCCGGGAATCATGAATTGTTTGGAGTTTATAACAATTCAACAATTGTTAAATCGACCGACAAGGGCACTACATGGGAAGCAATAACAACCTTGTCAGGAGGGATCAGGGATTTGGCTTATGATCATGTTAATGATGCCATCTATGCGGCATGCTATACCGACGGATTATGGAAAGTATATGTTTCCGATAGTTCTGTTGTTGATCTTACATTCAATACACCGGCAGATAAATTCAATGTAAAAAGATTTAGCACCGTAGCCGTTGATCCTGTCAATCCTGAGATAGTGTATTCAGGTGGTTCCAGGGATATTTACAGCAACGACATTGGTGTGATCCGCTCAACCGACGGAGGCGACACCTGGATTCCCCTGACGGTTGACCCGCGCCACAATAATTCGAAATTCGGAATGTCTGCAGGACGCGAAACCACCATGATCAGGGTTAACCCGGAGACCAGGTATGCCTGGTGCGGAAGTAGTTGCTATGGTTTGTGGAAAATAGGACAACCCGATACCATTCCTCCTCCAATACCCAAAATCAGGCTGAACCAATCCAGGATCGTGCTGCATCAAAATGATGTTTTTCAGATGAAGGCTACTGTTACTCATTGTTCCGATACGGTTGTTGACTGGAGATCCAGTAATCCGGCAAAAGTAACCGTTGACGAAAATGGGCTCATAAATGCAGTATCTCCCGGAAGTGCAAATATAACTGCCGAATCACAGGAACTTGGACTTCAGGCTTCATGCATGGTAATTGTAGCTGAAGAGAAAGGTCCTTATGGAGGTTCGGCAAAACAAATACCAGGAATAATCCAGGCTGAAGATTATGATACCGGCGGTGAAGGATTTGGCTTTCATGACGCCTCTCTGGCAAATGAGGGCGGCCAGTATCGTACTGAGGAGAGTGTTGATATAGAAGTATGCACCGAGGGAGGTTACAATGTAGGCTGGACATCAGCTGGAGAATGGTTAAGCTATACGGTAAATGTTGATTCTGCGATGAATTATGACCTGGATGTAAGGGCTGCTGTTAATGCGGCTTCCAAAATAAATATCACATTCAGCAATGGTAACCTATCAAGCGGTGATATAAGCCTTGCTGCAACCGGAGGATGGCAGTCATGGAAAACTTTTACAAAGAAAGGTATCCCGCTCAATATAGGAATTCAGGAAATGAAAATCAATGTTGTAACCGCTGGATTCAATCTCAATTATATCCAATTGAACAGGGCTATTCCTGTTAGCGTTACTGATGCCAACTGCAGTTCTGTTTTTTCGGTTTATCCAAATCCTTTTCAAAGTGGCATGCTTAATATTACAAGTCACAGTATATCAGAACCTGCAGAAGTTTCCATTTATACCATCCATGGCAAAATTGTTTTTTCCGGACAACTAAGCAACGAAAGACCTGTTCAGATTGACAGATCATATCTGGACAAACATGTTTATCTGGTAAAATTTTCAGGAAATCAACAGATTGAAACCATGAAATTGGTTGTACAGTAGGGATTTATTTTTAGTAAACTTAAATTTTAAATCAATATAAATTCTCTGCTCAGAATTGGGATTTTTTATAATTAAAAACTTTTTAATTAAGTTTGCATATTGTCAATATAAATTATAATATGCAAACTTACATTGAACGAACAGATAAAGAAAGAGTACTGGAGTACATGAAAATATTTCCGGCAGTGGCTCTGCTTGGTCCAAGACAGTGTGGCAAATCTACACTTGCTAAGCAAATTGGTAAATCCATTCCAGGTTTCATTTATCTGGATCTCGAAAATCCAGGCGATCTGAAGCGAATTGACGATCTTCAGTTTTTCTTCGAAATTAATCCGGATGCAACCGTATGTCTGGATGAGGTCCGGCTCAAACCAGATTTATTTTCTGAATTACGCGGCATCATTGATACAAACCGCCGTAATGGTCGTTTACTATTATTAGGGTCAGCTTCCCGTGAACTGGTAAATAAAAGTTCTGAATCTCTGGCTGGCCGCATCGGTTATATAGAACTTACTCCTTTTACGATAGTTGAAGCTGAGAAGGGGATTAACAATACTCAAACCCGACACTGGTTGCGTGGAGGGTTTCCACAGTCGTTTCTGGCCGAAACAGAAAGGCAGAGTCACATCTGGCGACAGTCTTATATACGTTCATATTTGGAAAGGGACATTATTAAAGGGAGTAACAGCATTCCTCTCATGACGGTTAACAGGCTCTTACAAATGCTTTCCAATAATCATGGTCAGCTATTTAACAGTAGCCGACTAAGTGATTCATTAGCAATCTCAAATAATACAATTCGCAATTACCTTGATTTTTTCGAAAAATCCTTTTTAGTCCGGACATTGCGTCCATATGAAAACAATCTTAGTAAGCGCCTTACCAAATCACCCAGAGTATATATAAGAGATTCAGGCTTATTGCATGCTGTGCTTGAAATTGAAAGCACAAACAAATTGCTGGGTCATCCGGTTTATGGACCATCCTGGGAGGGCTATGCTATTGAAAACTTAACCACTCTGATGTATGAGTGGGAATCTTGGTTTTACCGCACGGCAACCGGTTGCGAAATAGATCTTATTCTTACAAAGGGGTTGAAAAAAATAGCGTTTGAATGTAAAGCAACAACCTCGCCATCAGTATCAAAAGGAACTTTTATTGCTTTGCAGGATACCGGTATTAACGAGCTTTTTGTTGTCTCACCCGTTAATGAATCTTATAAGATGAGTCGTAATGTAATTGTGGGAAATGTATCACACGCTTTTGAGTATGCAAAGAAGATAGCAAGCTTTTAAACAATGTGTCATTTCAGAGGTCAAAACTAAAATTCCTTAAACTCTTTTCACCCGATGAGCCGAAAACGTGAAACGCGAATCCTGAAAATGTGATAAATCCGGGCTCACCAATGCAAAACCTTGAATCTTGAACCTGAAAAAATTATTCTAAATTTTCCCGGGATAAACCATTAACGCCTTCTCCAGACACTCCATAGCCTTCTTCAAATCCTCAATCTTAAGCACATAAGCAATTCGAACCTCATGCTTTCCCGATTCCGGGTTCGAATAAAATCCCGATGCCGGAGCAACCATAACTGTCTGATTGTTGTATTCAAAATCACTCAGAAGCCATTGGGCAAACCTATCGGCATCATCAACCGGCAGATGGGCTATTGTGTAAAATGCACCCTTGGGCAAAGGACATTTTACTCCAGGCATTTTATTAAGTGCGGAAACCAGGAAATTCCGTCTGCCGATATATTCATCATATACTTCTGTAAAGTAGGATCCGGGTGTATCTATTGCAGCTTCTCCCAGAACCTGTCCGAATGAAGGAGGACTTAACCTTGCCTGGGCAAATTTAAGTGCTGTGGAAATTACTTCTTTATTTTTAGACACCAGCGCACCTATCCTAACCCCACAGGCGCTGTATCGCTTGGATACTGAATCGATCAGGATCACATTTTGCTCAATATCCTTTATTTTCATGGGCGAAAAATGCTCCAGCCCGTCGTAACAGAATTCCCGGTAGGCCTCATCACTATAGAGAAAGAGATCATGTTTCTTAACAATCTTACCAAGTTGTTCAATCTCTTCGCGGGAGTATAAATAACCTGTGGGATTATTCGGACTGCAGATAAGAATCCCCCTGGTTCTGGATGTTATCAGCTTTTCAATGTCTGCTACCGGGGGAAGGGCAAAGTTATGGTCAATATCCGATTTCACGGGTACAACCTTTACTCCGGCAGCATTTGCAAATCCATAGTAATTCGCATAGAAAGGCTCCGGAACAATGATTTCGTCTCCATAATCCGCGGTAGCCATCAGTGCAAAACTAATTGCCTCCGAGCCACCTGTGGTAATGAGGATTTCTGTATGATCAACATGTATCCCTATATTCTGGTAGAAAGCAGCCAGTTTTTTCCTGTAGCTCTCGTGGCCGGCAGAATGACTGTATTCAATGACTTTTGTAGTCATGTTTTTTACAGCTTCCAATGCTGCCGGGGGAGTGGGAATATCGGGCTGACCAATGTTCAAATGGTAAACTTTACGACCTTTTCGTTTGGCTTCCTCAGCGAAAGGAACAAGCTTTCGAATGGGAGAAGCCGGCATTTGCTGACCTTTTTTGGATATTCCAGGCATGATTTAATTATTTGAATATGAGTTCGAAGTTTTTGTGTCGGGTAGTACCTCTCCCTTGATAATTAGTTTAACAGGGGAGTTAACCGCGTTACAAAAAACAGTAATGCTTTTCTGAAAACTTCCCGGAATCTGTGTGTTGTAAGTTACCTTTATTTCCCCTGATTTTCCCGGATCAAGTGGATCTTTTGGCCAGTCAGGATTAGTGCATCCGCAGGATGTTCTTACAACATTGATAATAAGAGGTTTCATTGAAGTATTGGTAAATGTGAAAATGCAGGTTCCATCACTTCTGAAAGCAATTTTTCCGAAATCGAAAGTGGTATTTTCAAACTCAATTTTTGAATTATTTGCATCAATTGAGGAACCTTTTTTAGATTCACCACAACTGCTAAGTATAAACAGGCTAAGTAGTAATAAAAAAAAAGTCTTATTCATTTTAGTAAAAATAATGCGTTGTAAATATAGATTAAATATAGAACGGTTTTTATGATCAAAAGCACGCCTGGAAATTATTTTTTCAAGACTTCTATACAACAAATTCCTCAAATGGGATAATTCTAATGCTACAATAAATTAAAACTTCAAAAAGAAAAACTTATATTTGAATAGCTGCAGATAATGTCGATTTGAATGCGGGATCCAAATTAAACAGGAAGTCTGATGTCATCAAAGTTTTTTACAAATAGTAGCGATAGAAGTCTCTTTGATTAATTCATTGGGATCACTGAGAACATGAAAGATTTGTAGATTAGATAATGGATAATAAAAAATACATAGCATTATTCTCAGAAATAAGGCAAAAGATTAAAGAAGCTCAGCTTCAAACTGTTTCTGTTGCCAATAGCCAGATGCTTTTACTTTATTGGCAATTGGGCAGACTTATTCTTGAAAATCAAAGAATTGAAGGATGGGGCGCAAAAATTATTGATTTATTGGCTGATGATCTGAGAAAAGAATTTCCTGATATTAAAGGTTTTTCTTCCAGAAACCTTCTTTATATGAAGCAGTTTTCTTCTTCATACTCATTACCGGTAATTCAAACCATAATCAATATTGAAACCCAGATCAAAGGAGTATCTTCAATTTCGCAACAAGCTGTTGCGAAATTGCTACATGCAGATAATGAGCAACTTGTAATTACGCAACAAGCTGTTGCGCAAATACAAAATGATAACCCGCCTTCGCTTATGATTGATGGGCTTCAAATGGGAGGAACTATTTTTTTAAGCTCAGTTCTGGCGAAAATAAGCTGGTCGCACCATATCATTTTAATGGATAAAGTACCGCATCTGGGTAAGCGATTTTGGTACATGCTCAATACCATCGAACATGGAAACAGCAGAAACGTGTTGGCGATGCAGATTGAAAGTGGCCTATTTGAGAGACAAATAAAAACAAAGAAAATCACCAATTTCGAAAGAACTCTTCCCCCGGTTCAGTCTGATTTTGCCAATTATTTACTCAAAGATCCCTATATTTTTGATTTCGTTCAGGCTAAGGGAAAGGCCGATGAACGTATTATTGAAGAGCAATTGGCAAATCATATTACAAAATTTTTATTGGAGTTAGGACAAGGTTTTGCTTTTATCGGCAGACAGGTACATTTTGAAATTGGGAATTCTGATTTTTATACCGATTTGTTGTTTTACCATACAAAGCTTCATTGCTACGTAGTTGTAGAGCTTAAAGCCCGTCCTTTTCAGCCGGGAGACACCAGTCAGCTTAATTTTTATGTTAATGTAATAAACGATAAATTAAAGGCGGAAACCGATAATGAAACCATTGGTTTGTTATTATGCAAAGGGAAAAATGAAGTACTGGCAGAGTATTCTTTAAAAGGTAATAATAACCCGATAGGAGTCTCTGATTACCAGATAAGTAAGGCCATTCCTGATGAGCTGAAATCATCACTGCCACAAATTGAAGACATTGAGAATGAATTAAAGGAGTTTGAATAATGGAAAAAAGAAATTACAGGCAATGCTCTCAAAATATAACAAAATTAAATGGTGTGGGATTCTCCTGCTTGATCTTTATAGGCGATCATCTGTATAATTTTGAAAAACAAAAGAAATGAAAAACATTTTACTATATGGAGCATTGCTCCTTTTAAGTTTTTCCGGAATTGTCCAGGATTTAAAAACAACTCCCGCCCAGGTGAGAATCAGAAACGGCGTCATTGAGGGTTTTCAAAATACACAAGACGGGCTTAAGTACTTTTTTGGTATCCCTTTTGCCAAACCGCCGGTAGGCTATCTCAGGTGGAAAGCGCCCCAACCGGTCGAAAGCTGGAAGGGTGTGCTGGAAACTAAAAAATTCGGTCCCAGACCCGTACAGGCTAATGTTTTTGGGGACATGCGTTTCAGGTCAGACACAATGAGCGAAGATTGTCTTTACCTCAATGTATGGACTCCTGCCAAAAGTAACAAAGAACAACTCCCGGTACTGGTTTATTTTTATGGAGGGGGATTTGTGGCCGGTGATGGTTCCGAACCCCGCTACGATGGAGCAAGTATGGCAAAAAAGGGAATAGTTGTAATAACCGTAAACTACCGGTTAAATATTTTTGGCTTTTTTGTGCATCCTGAACTTAGCGCCGAAAGTCCATACAAAGCATCAGGGAATTACGGACTGTTGGACCAGAGTGCTGCATTAAAATGGGTTCAGTTAAATATTATTTCCTTTGGTGGAGATCCGGGTCGCGTAACAATTGCCGGCGAATCTGCAGGTTCAATTTCTGTTAGCGCCCAGATGGCATCACCTCTCTCGAAAAACTTCATTGCAGGAGCCATTGGCGAAAGCGGCGCTGCAATCTACCCAACACTTGCTCCTGTGCCTCTTTCTGAAGGAGAAAAAGCCGGGCTTGAGTTTGCAGCAAACGCAGGATATTCATCCCTGGCTGACTTAAGAAAACTTAGCACAAATGAAATTTTTGAGATTTATCAAAAATCAGGACGCTTCGGTTTTCCAACAGTATTGGATGGGTATTTTTATCCAAAAACCCTTCCTGAGATATTTAATACCAGGCAACAGGCACAGGTACCTTTACTTTTAGGATGGAATTCAGCCGAAATACCCGGCTTTGCTTTTACCCAGGGACCATATACAGAAGAAAACTATTTAAATAAAGTCAAAGAGGCCTATCCCAATGATTTTGAAGAAGTTCTTAAACTATATCCACATGGCTCTGATAAAGAAATTGAGCTGTCGGCCACGGCACTCGCTTCGGACAGGTTTATTTCCTATAGCACCTGGAAGTGGTTCGACCTGCACAGGAAAAACAGCTCACAGCCCGTGTACCGTTATCTTTTTTGCAGAATCAGACCACCTCTCGTTGATAAATCGCTTGAGGCAGGACTGGCTGGTGGAACAGTGAAGAAAGACGATAGCGCACCTGAAATGCCCGGACCGGTTGGTGCATCACATGCCTCAGAAATAGAATATTGCATGGGTAATCTTTACCTGGCTTCTGAATATGCATGGACAAAAGAAGATCATATTGTTTCTGAAACTATGAAGGATTACTTTGCCAATTTTGTTAAAACCGGCAATCCGAATGGGGAAAATGTACCGGTATGGCCTGCTGCAGATGCAACTGATCTCACTCCACCGGTAATGATAATTGATGTTGAATCAAAAGCGACAGATGCATTGGATGATGCGAGGTATTTGTTTTTGAATAATATATATGAAAATTAATTAGGTACGTTTCAAGGTATTAGTTAGCATGAAAACTGAGATTATTCTTTTTTTGCTTTATGTGCTATTGATTATTTGAATGGAATTCTATGACAAATTATTCTTTTTCAATAGTCAAATTATCATAAACAGTATGATTATTAATGTAAAAACATATATCATTGTATATAAAATTACCTAAATTTGTATACCAATATATTATAAATGATCTCCAGGGCAATTAAAAATCAGTTGATTGAATCATTTGAACCAGGAAGAGTTTCAGTTTTGTTTGGTGCAAGAAGAACGGGGAAAACTGTGCTTATGAAAGAGATTATGAGGGATTTGGTAAGCAAAAGAATTTTGTATCTTAATGGTGAGGATTACGATGTTTCAAGAATTCTATCAAGCAAGAGTGAAACAGTACTGAAAAATATAGTTAGTGGATATGAATATCTGTTTGTTGATGAATCTCAAAACATTCCGGAAATTGGTGCAAATCTGAAACTATTGGTTGATACAAACCCCGGGATTAATGTTTTTGTTACAGGTTCAGCTTCATTTGATTTGCGGAATAAGATTGGGGAACCCCTTACCGGGAGATCAATATTTTTCAATCTTTATCCTTTTTCTGTTGATGAAATATCTGATGATTATATATCGACCTTAAGACAATTACCTGCATTTCTGGTATTTGGAATGTATCCACAGGTTTTTAATGCGAATACTGATAAAAGGAAAAAGCAAATTCTGGAAAATATAAGAAATGGTTATTTATTGAAGGATATTCTACAACTCGATAATCTCAAAGACAGCCTATTTGTAATGAATCTTTTACGACTTATTGCTTTTCAGATTGGTAATGATGTTTCTTATAATGAGTTGGCTTCCAATCTTCGAACTACAGTGAAGACAATACAACGCTATCTCGAGCTCTTTGAAAAGACATACATTATATTTAGACTTAATGGATTTAGTCGGAATCTCAGAAAGGAAATAACTAAGTCACCTCGATATTATTACTGGGATAATGGGATTCGAAATTCCATAATTTCCAGCTTTAATCCTTTAGATCTTCGGGATGACTCTGGAAAACTTTGGGAGAATTTCTGCATTTCGGAAAGAATTAAAAAAGGACATTATGATCAATCATTTACTTCTTATTATTACTGGCGCACTTACGATCAGCAGGAGATTGATTTAATAGAGGAAAGTGATTCCACTTTAAAGGCATTTGAGTTCAAATGGGGTGATAAAGAGGTTAAACCACCAATGGCTTTTCGGGAGAATTACACTGAAGCAGAATTTCATACAATCAACAGATTGAATTTCTATAACTTTTTTAAATGAGAATATTTTGTTCCGGTATTTTATTATACTTCCGGAATCTGAATTTAATCTCTATAATTATGTTTATAAAAGCAATATTTTCAACGCTAATTATTGGATTTTTGATTACCTGTTGTTCCGATATTGTTCAGAAAACACCTGGACTTTCAATTCAGGTTGCAAAAGATTTCATCCGCCGCTTTCCTGATCCCGATTCAATTCATTGGGCCGGTCAATCCAACCACTTCAGCTGGCAGGCCGGCTACATCATGTTTGCCATGGAGAAAATGTGGCATAAAACAGGTGATTCTGTTTACTTCAATTACATCAAACGCTACGTGGATCAGCAGGTGGATGAACAGGGCAATGTTCCTGATTTTGTAAACGATGCTCTCGATAATTTTCTTCCGGGATATGCAATTCTTTTCATGTACGAACAAACAGGTCTTGAAAAATATAAAACTGCTGCAACCCATGTTTCGAAAGGTTTCGGGGGATATCCGAGGGCCGGGAACGGACTCTTCCTGCATTCATCCCAGGAATGGTCCAAAGATCAGGTTTGGGTAGATGGAGTATTTATGGGTCAGATTTTCAATGCGCGTTTCGGCAAACTCATGAACGATAGCTCTGCCTTTAACGAGGTTGTTAACCAGATAACTCTGATTATCGGAAAATGTCAGAAAGAAAATGGTTTATTGCTGCATGGGTGGAATGAAAATAAAACAGCATCCTGGGCCGATAAAAATACCGGTCTGGCACCCGAAGTATGGAGCGAAGGTCTCGGTTGGTTTGCAGTGCTTATTGCTGATGTCTTTGATTACCTGCCTGAAAACCAGCCGGGGCGGGCAAAACTGATGGATGCTTTAAAAAAATTATGCGATGGACTGAAAAATTCGGCAGACCCGGAGACCGGGATGTGGTGCCAGGTAGTGGATAAACCTCTTGAAACCGGAAACTGGAATGAAACCTCCGGTACTGGAATGTTTATCTACCTTCTGCAGAAGTCAATAGACAACGGTTATATTTCTTCAGATGTCTTCCAGCCGGTTGTTGATAAAGCATATTCCGGCATCATTAAAAAAACTGTCACCAACAATCAGGGATTTGTCGATCTCATTGACTGCAGCAGCATCGGAGTACAAAACTCATATAACGACTATATTTCCCAGCCTAAAGAAGTGAGCCCGTTTGCGGCTTTCGGGTCGTTTATTATTGGGACATTGGTTTTTGAGAACTAATTTTTTAAGCGCAATGTCGCAAAGACGCAAGCCTAACGCAATTTTAGATTTGCGTTTTAATCTGCGCCCTGGCGCCTTTGCGCTTAATTTTCCTCCAATTCCCCCATATCACTCAATTTTTCCTTACTTATTGCTATTTTTGCACTATTCAAAATTGATTTTTACGCTTCATGTCAATTGAAACAATGAACATTCCTTCGAAATACGATGCTTCACTTACCGAGGACAAATGGTACAAATACTGGATGGATCATGGATTCTTCAACTCCGATCCCGATGAACGCGAACCCTATACCATTGTTATTCCTCCGCCTAACGTGACCGGTGTTCTTCATATGGGACACATGCTAAACAATACCATACAGGATGTACTGATCCGCCGTGCGCGGATGCTTGGTAAAAATGCACTCTGGGTGCCGGGTACCGACCATGCATCCATTGCTACAGAGGCACGCGTGGTTTATAAGCTCAGAGAAGAAGGAATTGAAAAAACAAGCCTGAGCAGGGAGGAGTTCCTGAATCATGCATGGGATTGGAGGCAGAAACACGGAGGGATCATTCTCGAACAACTTAAAAAATTAGGCGCCTCATGCGACTGGCGACGAACAAAATTTACCATGGACGATGCCATGTCCGAAAGTGTGATCCGTGTGTTTAACGATATGTATAAAAAGGGATTTATTTATCGTGGGGTGCGCATGGTAAACTGGGATCCGCAAGCCCTTACTGCCGTTTCCGATGAGGAAGTTATTTACCGCGAGCTACAGTCAAAACTGTATTATATCAAATACCCGGTTCAGGGCGAAGATGCATTCATTGTTATTGCAACCACGCGTCCGGAAACCATACTTGGAGATACCGCTGTTTGCGTAAATCCCAATGATTATCGCTTCAAGGAATTCCATGGGAAAAAAGTTATCATTCCCTTAGTTGACAGGCCTGTACCCGTTATCCGCGACGAATATGTGGATATGGAATTCGGTACTGGCGCTTTGAAAGTTACCCCGGCACACGATGTGAACGACTATACCCTTGGATTAAAATACAACCTCGAATCGATCGACATTTTCAATCCCAACGGAACCCTCAGCGAAAAAGCACAGTGGTTCGTGGGAGAGGACCGTTTCGTGGTTCGGAAAAAGATTGTAAAAGTACTTGAAGAAAAGGGCTATCTGCTGAAAACCGAGGATTACGTAAATAAAGTCGGATTTTCTGAGCGTACTGATGCCGTTATTGAACCAAAACTTTCCCTGCAGTGGTTCCTCGACATGAAAGAACTGGCAAAACCGGCATTGGAAAATGTTCTGAATGATGAGATAAAACTGCATCCCGTGAAATTCAAAAACACCTACCGGCACTGGATGGAAAACCTTAAAGACTGGTGTATTTCCCGTCAGCTATGGTGGGGGCAGCGCATTCCTGCTTATTTTTATGCCGACGGTCCCAATGATTACGTGGTTGCCATGAATGCCGAAGAAGCACTCTCCCTCGCTATTGAAAAAACAGGAAATTCCGGTTTAAAAGTTTCAGATCTTCGACAGGATGAGGATGTACTCGATACATGGTTCTCATCATGGCTCTGGCCCATATCGGTTTTCGACGGGATCAGAAATCCCGGTAACGCCGACATTAACTATTATTATCCCACCAATGACCTCGTAACCGCTCCGGAAATACTGTTTTTCTGGGTGGCCCGGATGATTATGGCCGGGTACGAATATCGTAATGATAAACCATTTAAAAATGTTTATCTCACGGGAATTGTACGCGATACACAGCACAGGAAAATGTCGAAATCTCTGGGCAACTCCCCCGATCCCATCGAACTGATGAAGAAATATACGGCCGACGGTGTTCGCGTGGGTATGCTGTTTTGCTCACCTGCCGGGAACGACCTGCTCTTTGATGAGAGTCTTACCGGGCAGGGACGAAATTTTGGAAATAAAATCTGGAACGCGTTTCGTCTTGTTAATTCATGGGAAGCTGATGAAAGGCTGGCCCAGCCCGAATCAGCGCGAACGGCTATTCTCTGGTTCGATTCAAAATTAAACGAATCGATCCGTTCACTCAACGAACATTTCGATCGTTTCCGCCTTTCCGAAGCGCTGATGATCGTTTACAAACTCTTTTGGGACGAGTTTTCATCCTGGTACCTCGAGATTGTGAAACCGGCTTACCAGAAGCCAATTGACAAAGCGACTCTTGAAAGTACAATAGGATTTTTTGAAAAACTGACACTTTTGCTGCACCCGTTTATGCCGTTCATCACCGAAGAGATCTGGCACCTGATAAAGAAGCGGGAAGAAGGCGCAAGTATTATGATCTCGAAGATGCCCCGGACAGGGAATGTAGATGAAGCCATAATGGCTCAGTTTGATCTGACCCGGGAAATTATCGGAGGCGTTCGTACCATCCGGAACGACAAAAACATAGCCATGAAGGAAGTACTGGAGCTTGATTATATTGATGCCGAAAGCGCGTTCAGTCCCCGCTTCAACGAGGTGATTAAAAAGATGGCCAATGTTTCCGATGTACGGTTAGTAACAGAAAAAAATGAAACGGCAGGTTCATTTATGGTTAAGAATGTTGAGTTTTATGTTCCGCTGGGAAATCTTCTGAATACCGAAGAGGAGCTGGTAAAACTCGAAAAGGAGCTTGATTACACTCAGGGGTTCCTCAATTCCGTTCTGAAAAAGCTTGAAAACCAGAAGTTTGTTCAGAATGCACCAAAGCATGTACTGGAACTCGAGCTGGCCAAGAAGGCCGATGCAGAGTCGAAAATCAGCTCCCTGGAGAAGCAGATCGGTATTTTGAGGGAATGAGTTTTGTCCGGTTGCACGAACCTTTCTCCATTTTTTTTATGCTAACAATTCAGCCTGTAAAAGGTGGATTGCATAAATAACATTTCACTTCAGAGGCAAAAGAATTATTCTATAAAATGATCTGATTAATTCAGGGAATTAGGTGACAAACCCATTAACTGGTAAAAAGTCATTAATGAATTGTACCTTAGAATCAATAAAAAAATGAATGCCATGAATTCCTTTTTAAAATTGAGCCTTCTTTTAATTTCTGTATTTATTGTCCGGATCAGTCCATGCCAGGACACTATCCCATATCTTCAAAAAAAGGATAAGGTCACCCAATTAATAATTGACGGTAATCCCTTTATTATTCTTGGGGGAGAATTGGGAAATTCCTCAGCAACAACGATTCAGTACATGCAACCCATCTGGCCAAAACTGAAAGACATGAATCTCAACACCGTGTTAATGCCGGTTTATTGGGAACTTATGGAAGCCGAGGAAGGGAAATTTGATTTTTCCCTTGTAAAACAATTAATTACAGAGGCCCGGAATAACAACTTAAAGATAGTGTTTCTCTGGTTCGCATCCTGGAAAAATAGTATGTCAAGTCATTCTCCTGTCTGGCTTAAATTAAATCAGGAAAGGTTTCCAAGAGTTAAAGATGATAAAAACCGAAGCTATGAAATTTTGACTCCCTTTAGTGAAAATAATTTAATGGCAGATTTGAATGCTTTTAAAAATTTCATGGGTTTTATTAAGGATTTTGATCAAAACCACCATACTGTAATTATGGTACAGGTGGAAAATGAAATAGGAATGCTTCCTTCAGCGCGAGATTATCATCCCTTGGCAAATGAAGCGTTTAAAACGGATGTTCCCCCGGAATTAATTAATTACATGCAACACAACAGCGCAAATCTTGTACCTGAGTTTTTAAACCTCTGGAAAGCCAATGGAATGAAAATTTCAGGAAATTGGGAAGAAGTTTTTGGAAAGGGTTTACAAACGGATGAAATATTTATGGCATGGTATTTTTCAAAATATACGAACACCCTTATCGAAGCCGGGAAAAATATTTATCCCTTACCCATGTTTGTTAATGCTGCCTTAAACAGACAGGGCAGGGAGCCTGGAAAAGGTTATCCAAGCGGTGGACCATTACCTCATTTGATGGATGTATGGAAGGCAGCAGGGTCGTCCATTGATTTTCTTGCGCCAGATATTTATTTCCCTGAATTTAAGCATTGGTGCGATTTATTTTCCCGCCAGGGAAATCCATTATTTATCCCCGAGCATCGGTTTGATAATACGGCTGCATTTAAGTCAGTTTTTGCAATTGGCCATTACAATGCGCTTGGTTTCTCACCTTTTTCTATCGAGTCAGTTGATAATCCAAAGGATGAACCACTGGGAAAGATGTATAACCTGATTGCACAGCTTTCAACAACTATTGCGTCAAATCAGGGAAAGGATAGAATCGAAGGTGTTTTACTTGATAAACAGAATCAGGATACAATCATTAATCTTGGGAAATATGAATTTACTTTTCGCCATGATCATACATTAGGCTGGTCGCCCGGCGCTACTGACAATGAATGGCCAATGGCAAGCGCAATATTGATACAAACTGACACGGACGAATTCTATATTGCCGGATCGGGCATAGTCGTTACATTCAGACCCTTGAAAAATGATTTGTTAAATGCCGGTATACTGAAAGCTGATGAAGGTAAATTTGAAAATAATGTATGGACCATATTACGGCATTTAAACGGAGATCAAACACACCAGGGAAGGCATATACGTATTCCGGTTGGTGATTATGCTATTCAGAGATTTCAATTATATATTTTTGATTAAACTGAATTAAAATTGCACGATGAATGCCGTATTTTTCAAAAACCAATCCGACTTTCGCCAATGGCTGGAAAAAAACCATAAAAAAGAATTGGAAATAATTGTTGGGTTTTTTAAGGTCGGTACAGGCAAACCCAGCATGACCTGGCCACAGTCTGTGGATGAAGCCCTGTGCTATGGCTGGATCGATGGAATACGCAGAACAATTGATAACAGTAGTTATTGTATCAGGTTTACTCCCCGAAGGCCAAAAAGTAACTGGAGTACTGTTAACATCAGAAAAGTTGAAATCCTTATTGAGAAAGGATTAATGCAGCCGGCTGGCCTGGAGCTTTTTAGCAAACGCAGGGAAGAGAAATCAGAAGTTTATAGCTATGAAAACAGACCCGAAAGATTTCCTGAATATCTGGAAAGTATATTTTTAAGAAATGAAAAAGCCTGGAACTTTTTTAAATCCCAGCCTCCTTCCTATCAGAAAACAAGGATGTACTGGATAATGGCAGCCAAACAGGAAGCTACCCGGATGGCCCGGCTTGATAAGCTAATCAGGGCTTGTGACTTGGGGACGAGACTTTATTGAGAATTCATTTCATAGGAGTTCGATTTCACCTTAATATATATGTATTGATGGAAGGAATTAGATTTTGGCGCTTAAATTTGAAATATTAAACGATACACATTAGTTTGATTAAATGTTACCCTGGTGTTTCTGTCATTTAAGCTGATTTTGAATCTTGAACCATTGGAAAAAGTCGTATCTTTGTATTTATAAAATGTGATAGCATGAAAACAATAAATCTGCAGGTACCAGATGATGTTGATTTAAAGGACCATGAATACACAATGATAATTGCTACTAAGTTATATGAGGATGGCAAATTATCATCAGGCCAAGCTGCTAAATTAGCAGGTTTATCCAAAAGAACTTTTATTGAGATTATGGGTAGATACAGGGTTTCTGTTTTCAGTAATTCTTTGTCGGATTTGCATTCTGATATATCCAATGCATAGTATTGTAATTTCTGATACAAGTTGTTTGATCATATTTAATAAGATCGGACAATTGGATATACTTCGAAAGGTTTATGATAATGTAATAACCACACCCGAGGTCGCTCAGGAGTTTTCAGAGAATCTGCCGGATTGGATTATAATAAAGGAAGTTAAGGACAAAAAATATCAGGAGTTTATTGAAACACAAATTGATAGAGGGGAAGCTAGTGCAATTGCTTTGGCAAAGGAAATTGAAAATCCATTGCTTTTAATAGATGACTTGAAAGCCAGAAAGTTGGCCTTGAAGTTAAATTTAAAATTTACCGGCACCCTGGGCGTAATAACCAAAGCAAAGCAGATAGGGGTAATTGGTGCTGTCAGGCCTATAATTGATAGTTTATTGCTTACTGATTTCAGGATTTCTGAAAATATAATAGACGAGCTATTAAAAATAAACAATGAGTAGATATGAATTGCTGAATGTTATTAACTTCCTCTGGTCATTTATTTCAGATCAGCCTGCGCCGCCAGTACCAGAAACATAAAATTCGTAGCCCCTCCACCCATAACATATTCCGTTTGCTGCCAGAAATAAGGCCATTCCTTTAACTCCGGGAAATCCGGGCGGATAATTCCGGTACCCGAAACTGAACCTCCCGGGATAAACGAACGGTCTGCACGGTTTATGCCATAAGCCTGTGTTACAGAACGCGCTCCAACACCGGAAACAAAGGAAGATGTGTTTTCACCCGGATGATTTCCCAACACAAAATTCAAAGCATTCAGCATATATTTCGAATCAAAGATTTCAGGATAATATTTTTGGAGAAAATACTGGTTTACGCCAAAACTCTGAATGTTCCAGCCATCACCCCAGATATGCGGCCGGTATGGGACACCAAAGGGATTTTCCTTTTGTAAATTAACAACTTCAGCTTTGTAATTTATTGCTGCTGTTATAACCAATTCGGTGAACCTTTGATCATTTACCTGCTTCAGAACTCTGCCTGTAAATGCTATTGTTTCCTTTCTTTTTAAGGATTCATGAGAAGTGTATTTCAGGATATCATCCCTGTAAACTTTCTTTCCCGTTGTTATCAGCAGTTCAACGGCTGCACCTATCTTTGAACCTGTAAATCTGGGATTTTTATCGGGATTGACCTGGGCATACAATTCTTCTGCGGCTTGTATTGACTGATTAGCTAATGTGTCATTGAATCCCTTTAAAACCCTTGCCCCTGTTGCAAGTGCTTTGGCCACTTCCAGCTCCCGTCCGGGATTTTCTTCAGTAAAAACCCAGCGGTCATCGTGGATACCGGATTCGTGGGAAGTGACTTCATCCTGTTTCAGGTTGGGATTATTTTTTCTACCATCGGTCATGGTTGCTGCATCGCCAAGGTGAACATACTGCCTTAAATTGTTTTCAATGATCCCGCGGTAAAGACGCCCGAGACTCTGGTAACCGGCCAGGATGGTAATTACACCGTGCTCCACCTGCTGCAGGATGTCGTTTTTCCCATCAGGCAGATGAATTTCAACCAGCAGTTTATGCTGATCGATCGTGGTCTGATCCCATTCTGTATTAAATTGCTCAAATGCCTGGGAGAGAATCCATACTTCGCCTGCCTGTGATTCCACACGCAGATCGTAATCTCCGGCATCATGCCAGCCACCGCGGTTCAACCCGGGAACCTGTTCCAGGGGCTTGAACCGGGTGAGGGTTGATGGTCCCTGTTTGTATCCGTCGAAATGATTGGTGTCAACAGGAGCCATGAGGGCATCGTCCATGTGGCAGAGGCCGTGCCATACGCGGTATCCTTCGTTTATGCGCATGTGGCACATCTGTACCGGGAGAAAGTATTCGAGGGTGGGTTGCCAGACATTCCGGTCGTAAATATCTTTGCTGATTCTGAATGGTTCGGTTGTGTTTCCTGCATATTTAACCTGATACATTCCGGGTGTTTTGATATCCGAGAAATCAAACCGGTAATATTTAAATCTCAGAAAATTTCCCCATTCTACAGGCTCAATGGAACGGATCTCTTTCGATCCGCCATCCTCAGAGATTCTTAATAAACTTGCTTTTTCAACTTTCACTTCATTTTTATCAACTTCGATAACTGCAATTTTTTCCTGGTCGGGGTGATATCCAACCTGGCTGACATGCACCACCGGTTTGGATTTGAAATTCTCAATAACATTGCAATCTACCAGCCATTCTATGGCCCCCGTAGTTTTACCGGGAGTCACCAGTGAGCGGACAACAAACCAGCCGTTGTTATGGTAAAACCGTCCATCAAGAAGCTGGAGAGGCTCTCCCTTGCTTTCAATACTCATTGTCTGAGCATCACTTTCAGGAGCTACCGTAAGCCTCTGACCTGCAGCCATCGGGAAAGCCTGCCAGTTCCCGTCAACATCTTTCTCCATGGGACCATTGGGTTGCAGGGGGAAAATTCCTGATTCACCATCCAGGTACCAGCTTTTACCAAACAGAATTCCGGGGAACAATTCAAAATTAAATCCCACTTTCTTTTCCCATTCTGCGGGGAGAGGTTTGTCGAGATCTACAATAATGTGGAATTTATTTCCATCACCAATAACCCTAACCTTGTATGTAAAATAAAGGTCAGGGTAAAAAACCGGGTTAAATCCTTTTCGGTTAATATTCGAGTCGGGATAGGTACAGTCTACACTAATCTCATTTTTTGCCCTATCCACCACTCGTTTTCCAACCTTTGGGATGGGTTGCCATTGTCCCGGTGTGGGTTCCAGCCGCAAATCTCCGTTGGTGACCACCCGGGTTCCGTTCTGAATGATGCCAATAGCTCCCTGGTGACCTTCGGGATAAATATCAAAAAATACCATAATGTTCAATCCGGGTTTTTCGAAATATTCCTGATCGCTGATCAGGAGGGATTGAGCGCATATTTCAAAAGAAAAAAACGAAATAATTAAAAATACGGAATTGCCAATATAACGGGTCTTCATAGTTATAAGGTTAAAATATTTTATTCAAAACTACTTTTTGAATAAGCATGTTTTTAATTCGGGTTGAATAAATTATTCCCGGTCTGTAACAATGATTTTTCACAAGTATAGTAAAACGGCAGCAAATAATATTGATTTCCTTCAAAGTGATTCACTAAAAACATACCTGGAACATTAACTATTAAGTCCGGTATGATCATATCCTGATCAGCAAAATTATATTATAAAACATGTTTACGTAGAATGAAAGCATATTAAACATGATAGGAATGTTGATATTCATAAGAAAAACAGGTTATCCGGGTGAAATGGCTATTTATTTATTATTTAGAATAATCTGGATTATTACTTGATTAAGTTTTTTTTAAGTATTAATTTAATCGGTTAATTTAAAAAAATCGATAGTACCTGAACCAACAAACTTTTCTGATCATTTAACACGAGAACAAGTCCATTTTATCAGGGAAACTCACTTGCAACAAATATATATTCCGGGTAACATGAAAAAGATAACAATTACCAGAACAGCCCAAATTCCAGCAACAGAAATTTACAAAACAAACATTGAAATGCATGGGCGGGTCAGGATAGGCGTAAGTCGCATAAACTGGCTTTTAGTTTCTTTATTCTTCCTTCTTCATTTTTCGTTGGTTGAGGCACAAACGTTTACTGAAGTGCCAACTTCTTTGCCCGGATTATATGTGCCATCAATCGAATGGGGTGATTATGACAGCGATGGCGATCTGGATTTACTGCTCACTGGTAATGGAATGGCTAAGGTATTCCGGAATGACGGCAATGCAGTTTTTACTGAAATTGCCAACCTGGCTTCAATTTCTTATGGAGATGGTACATGGGGCGATTATGACAACGATGGAGATCTGGATATCCTGATTACAGGAAATAGCCCGACGAAAATCTTCAGCAATGATGGTATTGGTACCTTTACAGATATTGGGTTGAATATTTTAACAAATGATAGCTGGGGCGATGTTGACTGGGGAGATTTTGACAATGACGGCGACCTGGATATTTTGTTGAACGGGCACCATTCCTATTACGGTTGGCTGACAAGAGTTTATGAGTATAAGAATGGACAGTACTCCTTAAAATACGATTTTGGTTATAATTATATGGGCGATGTAAATTGGGGTGATTATGATAATGATGGCGATTTGGATATTTTAACATCTGGCGATAATAGCCGGATCTTTCAAAATAATGGGCCTGCAGGTATCAGTACAATAAGAAATTTTGGAGCCTATTATGATTGTTCCTCTGCCACCTGGGGTGATTATGACAACGATGGAGACCTTGATGTCCTACTGCTGGGATATAGTGGTGTACTTCTGAGCCGAAATGATGGCAATAACCTGTTTACGGATATTTCAACCAGCTTACCCAATGTACGATATGGATATGCAGACTTTGGAGATTTCGACAACGACGGAGATCTGGATATCCTTTTAACTGGTTATAAACCTGGCGAGGTAAGTGAAATTATTTCCAGGATCTACCGTAATAATGGGAATAATGTATTTACAGATATACAAGCCGGTCTGACAGGTATTCATTATAGTTGTGGAAAATTTGGGGACTACGATAATGATGGTGATCTGGATGTTATTTTATCAGGACATACAGGTACTTCAGAAATAACAAAACTGTATAGAAACGATGGTATTGTTTCTAATACTGCACCATTGGCGCCCAACAATCTTTCGGAAACCATTACCGACAGTTATGTCCAGTTTAGCTGGGACAAATCATCTGATGCAGAAACCCCACAAGCTGGTCTTACCTATAACCTGCGCATTGGAACAGCTTCGGAATCCGGCGATGACTTTTCACCCGCCTCAGCTTCAGATGGTCTCCGCCAGATAGTACGAATGGGTAATACCAACCTGAATAAGACATGGAAAATCAACAACCTCCAGCCGGGAGAACATTTCTGGAGTGTGCAAACTGTTGATAATGCATACAAGGGAAGCCCATTTGCAACAGAAAGAAGTTTCATCTTTACTGCATCCAGCCATTATGTTCCAGTATCACCTGATCCCTTTATTTTTAAAGCCATTCAGCCCGGAGAGACCAAGATGCAAAAGCTGCAAATTATAAATCCATTAAAAAGTGATATTCTTCATATCACTGATATTATATTGGATAATCCGGTTTTTAGCCTGAACCAGACAGCCTTTGATATTGACCCTGCAGACACAGTTGAACTGGTAATTACTTTTGCGCCTTCCTCCATTGGTGTTTACAACGATACACTTAAGCTTACCATTAGTAATCCCTATATTCCTGTTCAGAAATACAATGTTACTGCTTATGCGGCAAATACATTATGTGGTGTACTCACCCAGAATACTACCTGGACAAAGGCCAACAGCCCTTATTTCATCAATTGCGGAAACCTGGGAGTAGACCAGGGTGTTACTCTGACAATTGAAGCAGGTGTAACAGTTGTTCTCGATTCAATGAAACGGATACTGGTTGATGGGGAATTAATCGTAAAAGGGACTGAGGATGAACCGGTTTTATTTACTAATAACGGGAGTAACAGGTTTGAAAGAATCTATTTCCGTGCAAACAGTAAGGGACAATTAAATAACTTTTCAATTGAAAATGCGCAACAGGGTATATTTGCGGAAAACGCAGTTATTATTGCCGATAAGGGGAAAATAAGCAAATGTAACCTTGGGATTTCACTAAACGGGACGAAAGCTATCATCAATAATACGGAGATATTCGAAAATACTACAAATGGGATTTATGCGGAGAACACATCCATCCTTAATTTGAATTATTCCATAATAAGGGATAATAAGGCAACTGGTCTGAATGCAAATAGTTATTGCAACATCAATACAACTTCATCCATATTTAAAAATAATTCGGGAGACGGTTTTTGCTTTACCAATTATTCAACCGCTGTAATAAATAAAAGCCTGGTTGAAAATAACCAGGGAAATGGAATTAGCTATCCATCCTCCTGGGAATGGGTAAATCTTACGGCAAAAGGTAACATTATCAGGGAAAACAACGGATGGGCTATTTATTCTAATTGTGAAAATCAAACAACCATTATTGAAAGTAATTTTATCCAACAAAATGGTTCTGGTTTGTTTTTTCGTAACGGGACCATTAAATCAAATACGATATCGGATAACCGGGGTGTAGGAATAAAAGCAGTTACATCCTCTGCAATTTCCTATAATAAGGTCTATAATAATTTTTCAGATGGTATAGTGGCAAACGGAAATTGCAACATAAATAACAACCTGATCCTAAGCAATAAAGGCAATGGTATTGTTGATAATGGTAATTCTCAGATTCGTTATAACGAAATAATAAACAATACCTTAAATGGGGTATTAGCCAATAACATTTCAACAATTAATTACAATTCTGTTTTTAATAACAGGAAATATGATATTGAAGTTACCAAACAGACCTCAGAAACTGTTAATGCAGAATATAACTGGTGGGGAACTACAGTTGTCGACACAATTAAAAATCACGTAAGAGATTTTTACGATGATGCAGCTTCGGTGAAAGTTGATTTCAATCCCTTTAAAGGAGCACCCGTTCCGCTTGAATCCGTAAAGGGATTTATCGCTGTAAAAGATATGCCCGGCAAAATAAAAATAAGCTGGCAGGAGAATATTAAAGCTAAAAACTATTTACTGTATTATGATAACCAGTCAGGAACGATTGATACAACCTCAGTATGGGTAACATTAGACTCTCTTGCAACAAGTTATACTGCAACATTGGCAGTAGGCGATTATAAATTTGCTATCAGGGCTTTAGGTGAGAGCGGAGGAGTAAGCCAGCTGGTTTATTATAATTATGTTTTATCAAGCATTTCAGAATTTGTGCCGGAGTTTATAGATTTTGGTTCGCTGCGCCCCTCTAAATATATTGATAGCGAGCTAATTACGCACATCAAAAATACCGGAGATCTGTCTTTGCATGTCGATAGTATTGGTGGGATTACGCCTCCCTTCTCAATAGGTGCAACATTCCCGGCCGATATTTCCTCCGGTGATTCAATACCGGTTATGATTAAGCTGGAAAGAAATTATCCACTGAATACCTATGCACTCGATGCAAGACTTTATAGCAATGGCAGTAAGCTGCAAAGTGATACAATTTTAAAAATTTCTGCAGTAATAAAGGGGATTAGTGCGCCTGCTAACTTTAAAGCATCATATTTCAAAGATTCCCTTAAATTAACATGGAATGCCGTAAATGAAAGCGATCTCGCAGGATACAAAATTTACAGAAATAACGCAGCAGATCCTTCTTCCGCAATGACCCTGGCAAACCTGACAAATACCGACACTTCGTTTTCAGACAACACAATCATTCCGGGTTTAACTTATTATTACTGGGTTACGGCTATTGACACTGCTGATTATGAAAGTGAATTATCCCTGCAATTGCAAACCATTTCACCGCCAAAAATACCAAACAGCGGGTTGATTGCTTTTTATCCATTCAATGGCAATGCAAATGACGAAAGTAATAACGGCCATATTGCTTCTGTTTCAGGGGCCACGCTGGTTAGTGATCGCTTTGGTAAACCCAATTCGGCATATACTTTTGATGGGATTAATGATAAAATAGAAACGGATTTTCATTTAGGTGGATATTCAACATTTTCAATAAGTGTATGGGTAAAACCTATAAGTTTTGGTTCAGGGTTAAATAGAGATATGATTATTTCACAAGACAGGGATTGGTGCAATGGCGAACCTTTTTACATATCATTTCATCGCGATAGAAAGTTTTCTGCTTCTATTACTGAATATTGTGACAATAGCAAGGTAATAACGAGTGGTACTAATACTGTTAATTTTGAAAACTGGTACCATATCGTTTACACTTTTGATGGGAGTCAAAGTTCATTAAATTGTAAATTATATATAAATGGTTTTTTAGCTGATACAGCCAGCCTTAAAGGAAATATCTATAATTATGTAAACTATAATCTGGTTTTCGGGGGAAAGCGTGGCTCGGAGAATTTTAATGGGTTGCTTGACGATATAGCAATTTATAGCCGTGTTCTGAACTTAACCGAAATAACAAATATTTATGGTAAGCCTGTTTCTCCGACTGAACTAAACTTCGGTGCATTAGCTGCAGGGTCAAATAAAACCTTAAAGTTAAAAATACTTAACAGTGAATCATCTGATGCCGATTATACCATTAATACTCTAAATGTCCCATTTACAGTCGGTCAATCTTCAATTAATATCCAGGCAAATGGCTCTGGAACAATTAACCTATCTTTTAATCCCTCTGCCTTGGGTTTCTATACCGATACATTATACATCGAACGGACGGATCACAGTAAACCATTAATTAAAGTTCCTGTTTCCGGATCAAGTGTTACCCAATTATGCGGAGTTATTACTGAAGACACAACCTTAACCAAAGCAAAAAGCCCCTATTTTATAAATTGTGTTCTTACCATAGACAAAGGCAAAACCCTTGCAATTGAACCTGGCGTTACGATCCAGATCGATTCCATGCGCAAAATCCTTGTAGATGGAAGCCTTATTGCCAATGGAACACCAGAAGAGCCGATACGTTTTATTAGCGAAGGAGGCGACAATTTCGACCGGATTTTCTTCAGGCAGAGCGGAGCAAGCTTACTTTCAAATGTTATTATTGAAGGAGCACAAAAAGGGATATATGGAGAAAATACCAGTCTGACAATAACCGGTGGAGAAATAACAAGCTGCGGACAGGGAATTGAACTTAACAACTGCCGGGCAAATATTTCAGACATTTTGATTTCCGGAAACCTTAATAATGGTATTTATTCTTATAACGGGACTACGGGTTCTATATCAAATTCGAACATTAATAATAATATTGAGAATGGTGTTTTGCAAGGTGCCTTTACCATGACAGGGAATACCATTACAAATAATCGTGGATGGGGTATTTATATCGATGAAAACCAGGGGAAAGCTATAGATAATTGCATTTTAAACAATAATGGTTCAGGTTTGCATGCCAGCAATAGTTTAATAAACAGAAATATTGTGTCATCGAACACCGACCAGGGAATTAATGCAACCGGTGCCACAATCGGTGAAAACATTATCTCTTCCAATAAGGGCATTGGTATCAATGCCTGGAGCAGTAGAGTGCAGGATAATACAATTAACAATAACCTTGGCTGGGGAATCAGGGCAGTGAGCAGTACATTAACGAATAATAAAGTTAGAGATAACTCCTTAGGTGGTATAAGTGGAGAATCATTGACCTTATTATTAAACTTTATTAATCATAATGCAGGTAATGGTCTCAGTTTGTCTGCTTCAACCATAAAGCAAAATGAAATATTGCAGAATGCCGGAAATGGTATTTCAACCAGCGGGTATAATATTATTGAAAACAATAAAATTGCATATAACACTGGCGATGGTATTAACGAGGGAAGCAATTGCACAATCAAATTCAATGATATATACGCAAATGGAGGCGACGGGATCGAAACAGCAACCTTACCCGTTATTAATTTCAATAACATTATCGGTAATAAAGCTTTCGACCTGAAAGCCACCAAACAATCCAATGAAACGGTTAATGCAGAAAACAATTATTGGGGAACTACTTCATCATCGGTTATCAAACAGCGTGTTTACGATTATTACGATGATGGGGCAACTGTTAAAGTGGATTATGATCCATATAAAAATGAACCTATAACCCTTAATGTTGTCCAAGGCTTCACTGCTAATAAAATATCGAATGGGATCATTGAACTGAATTGGACGCCGGTTATGAAAAGTTCAGGTTATCAGCTTTTCTATGATAACCAATCAGGGATTGTAGATTCTTTAAATATTTGGGTTAGCCTGGATTCATCCAAAACAAGCTACCAGGCTTCTCTTCCAAAAGCAGATTTCAAATTTGCCATAAAAGCTCTTGGAGCAAACAATAATTCAAGCAAACTGTCTTATACCCAGTTTAAATTGTCTGCTATTTTGGATTTGGCCCCGGTCCTCGTTGATTTCGGTACTTTAAGACCTTCAAAATACAGCAAACCACAACTTTCAGCATGGATCAGAAATGTTGGTGATAAACCCTTATATATTGACAGTCTTGCAGTAATAGATCATCCTTACAAATATGCATACGAAGTCCCTGATACAATAATTGATGGTGATTCAGCAATAATTGTGTTTACTCTCGACAGGAATTCTGTTCAGGGAAGTTATAAAGATAACCTGAATATATTCTGCAATGCCAGTAATAAGGTTAATACACTGAACGAGGGTCTTGTGGCATATTATCCTTTCCAGGGAAACGCCCTTGATGAAAGCGGGTATGGCAGGAATGGAAACGTTAGCGGCGCATTTTTAGGTAATGACAGGTTCGGGAATCCCAATAGTGCATATTCATTTGATGGAATTGACGATTATATTAAATCCTTTTCAAACAATTTACCAACTGGTGAACGCACCATAAGTTTGTGGTTCAATGCCAATAAGGTTTCAAATATGCCCGGTCTGATTGGCTATGGAGGAAGCAGCAGTTGCAACAGTTATTTACAGATTATAAATTCCGGACAGAACGGAAAATTTGAAGTGCAATCGCATTGCGGTGCCAACAGTCTTATGCACACTTATAGCCAGATTCCTGTAAATACCTGGCATCATTGGCTTATTACTACCAGCCAGGCAGGAACCGTTATGTATATTGATGGTGCAGAAGTTTCACGAAACAGCAATTTCATAAATAATACTTTTGTTACCGACAGAGAGCTTTCTATTGGCTCGGCTGTTAGCCCTTATGGTTCTGCTCCTTATACGGATGCGAGCGTAGGTTATTTTAGCGGATCACTAGATGAGATAAGAATCTATAACCGAAGCATCTCGGAATCTGAAATACAGGCTTTATATTATTCAGAGGCAAGTTCAATTTCGCTTATAGCAAAATTCGATTATATCGATCCTCCCTCAAATTTTAAAGCTAACTATTATTGCGATTCCATGCAATTTACCTGGAACGCATCCTCTGAGGCAGATTTGGCGGGGTATAAACTTTACAGGAATAATTCTGATGATACATCCAGTTTAGTGCCTCTGTTTAACCTGGGTAAAAATGTAACGGCATTTACCGATCATTCTTTCATACCCGGACAAAACTATAGTTACTGGATTTCTGCTATCGATACCGCGGGTTTCGAAAGCAACCTTTCCAATTCCGTAAAAACAACTGCCAATGGATTACCCACTGATGGACTGTTGGCATGGTATCCTTATAATAGTAATGCAAATGATGAGTCGGGAAACAATAACAATTGTACAGTAAGCTCTGCAACACTTGCACCTGACAGGTTTGGTGTTGCCAATAACGCGTTCTCATTTACAGGTTCCTCAAAGATATTTTCCAGCATTTCAAATGTTCCTCAAGGTAATACACCGCGTTCTATATGTTTCTGGACCAAACCAAACAGCGATGGAGGTACAATTATTAATATGGGAAAAAATGAGTGTAGTTATAAAATGTTTAGTATTGGAAGATCTGGAGCTACTGCCTATTTCTGGGGAGGATGTTACGACTTCCCACTTGGTTTTACAATCCCAAATAACGAATGGTCCCACATTGCTCTTACCTACGAAGGAGGCAATATGGTTATATTCAAAAACGGGTCGCTTGTAAACACTTTACAGAGCGTGCCTTTCAGTACGTTTTTTAGTGATTTTATAATCGGAGCTTTTGGAAATAATGCCAATGATACATGGAACTATTACAACGGATTAATTGATGATATAGCACTCTATAACCGCGCACTGACTCCTGAGGAAGTGACCCTGTTATATCAGGGAACTCAACATCAAAAAGTTAATTTCAGCGTTGTTGAAACCAATTCTTCAATAACAAAAACCTTTAATTTGTCGAATACTGCCAATATCCCAAAAAGCTTTAAGCTATATGCACCCACCGCACCTTATGCAATTGAACAATCAAGCATTACAGTTGATGCTTCTGGCAATGTTCCCGTAAATGTTACATTTCATCCTACTGTCCTTGGTGTTTATCGCGATACCATACTTGTTGAAGCCGAATCGCACGATGAGCCCATACGCGTTGTAGCGCTTTCAGGTTTGTCGGTAACCCCGGTATGTGGAGTTTATTCCGAAGATTTCACACTTACAAAAGAGTATAGTCCCTATTATATTAATTGTAACATGGGAGTTGATTCAGGCGCTACTCTTACTATTGAACCGGGTGTAATGCTAATACTTGATTCAATGCGCCAGGTTACCATCGATGGTCGTTTAGTGGCCAACGGCACTGAATCAGAACCAATCCTGTTCACCAATGCAGCTTTTGATCCTTTTGGCAATATATTCTTCCGCAGCGGTTCCGGCGAATTTTCTCATTTCCAAATCGAGAATGCCGATAAAGGAATCTGGGGCGATGTATCGGAAGTTACATTGAGCCGCGGTAAAATCAGCAATTGCCGCAACGCGGTTGAAATGAACGGTGGCAAACTGATTATTGACAGCATGACCTTCATTGATAACAGGGAAAACGGAGTTTTTGCAAACAATAATGTCACAGGAAATATTACGAATAGTCTGTTTACCGGTAATTATTACGGTGTCAACTCGCCCGGTGGAAATTTCACTTTCGAAAACAATATCCTTTCTGAAAATAAATCCTGGGCTGTAATCTTAAGCAGTAACAGCAACAAACCTGTCAGGAACAATATAGTTACCAATAATGGCGCAGGTATGTCGGTAAATACTGCCAATCTTATCGAGAACAATATCATAGAACTTAATAAAGGCGAGGGCTTAAATGCCTGGAACAGCTTTGTATCCGGCAATAAAGTATTGCGAAATTCAGGAAGAGGAATGTATGCGAATAATTGTTCTGTCCGTGATAATGTTATTGAATACAATTTCAGTTCCGGACTTTTCTCCGATGGTGGGTCTATTGTAGAGAGAAACTCAATACGATATAATACCGGAGATGGAGTGATCGGAGGAAACATTACACTGAGTTCAAATTATATCGAAAACAATAGCGGGATTGGGGTCAGCCTTACAAATTCTGCTATTTCGGATAATAAAATAATGAAGAACGGCTCTATCGGCATCCAGAGTGATAACAATACCATTACCTCCAACCTTGTTGCATCCAATGGAAATGACGGTATTCGTGAAAACGGTAACTCACAGATCATGTACAACGACATCTTCGATAACATGGATGATGGCATTGAAGCAGCGAATTTACCTGTTATAAACTTCAATAATATTTATAATAATAAGAAGTTTAATGTGAAGGCTTTACGCAAGAGTTATGAGACAATTAATGCTAAGGAAAACTACTGGGGAACAACACTTACCTCAAAAATATCCTCCAAGATCTGGGATTATTATGATGATGGTGTCACGGTAAAAGTCACTTACAGCAATTGGGCCAATGAAGCCATTCTTATGAGGCCGGTTGATAACTTCAGGGCTCGTACCCTTGAGGGCGGAAAGGTCGAATTAGTTTGGAACAACCACCCGAAGGCTTACCAGTATTACCTTTTTTATTCCAACTCAGATGTTGCAATTGATACAACGATTGCCTGGGTTGTTCTTGATTCCACCAAAATAAGCTATCAAACAACTTTACCCGATGGTGAATACCTATTCGGAATAAAACCGGTTAACTATTCGCTCGAACAGGGTATTATGGCAACAACTGACGGAACTTCTGATGGCACACCGCCAACATTATTATCGGCATATGGCGAAACCCAGGATTCAACGCTGCTCGTTACTTTCTCAGAAGAAATTGACTTCTTCTCAGCAATTGATCCGGCAAAGTGGAGTCTTAATAATGGGTTGAGTGTAAAGAAGGTTTATAGAGCAGAGGATAAAGATTTGATTGTTGGTGGTAACTGGGGGGATTTAAGGGTTTATTTAAATAACTCAATAATTAAATCTATAGATTTAAGAGTGACCAATTCTATGGGTATTTATAATTCCGGTTGGTTACGACCTGCATTTACGGATATCGACACGGATGGTGATTTTGATTTATTTATCGGGAATGATGGCAATACCGTATTTTTCAGGAATATTGGAAATGCTTTAAATCCAATTTGGAATCAGCAAAGTTTAAAAGGATTCCCGTTAAATTGTCATCAATCATTTTATCCTGTCGATATAAATAATGATAGCAATGTAGAACTTATAAATGCTAATAATTGGTGCGCAGCTTCAATTATTTCTTTTTCAGAAGAATTATACCAGGATCAAACTTTATGGAAACAAAGCTCATTTATGGGCTTTTGCTCAGGAAAGGCTTCATTCACAGATATAGATAATGATAAAGACTTTGATCTGTTTATAGGTGATTGTGGTGGTAATTTGTATTTCTATAGAAATGATGGGAATTCTTTTGAACCCAAGTGGTCAATGGTTACTTCAAATTATCTAACAAATCTTGGTACATATAGTACACCTGAATTTACAGATATTGATGGAGATGGAGATTTTGATCTTTTCCTGGGTAAAGAAAATGGAAGCATTACTTATTTCAGAAATGACGGAACTCCTGAGGAAGCATTATTCTCAAGGGTAACCGATAATTTCCTGGATATTTATTATTATCTGTCAGCGCCTGTTTTCATTGATCTGGATGGCGATGGCAGCAAACAGGCTGTTATTCTGCAGCTCGACGGCCCCCTTCCGGGTACCGGAACTGAAATTTCACTTTCCAACACAGGAATGGCGGACAATACAGGGAATATCGCGGGTAGTCAAAACATTACCTTCTATACTGATGATGGTAATAAAAACCCATCTGTTATTTTAGGTAGCATTCCGGGAGTGGTTAGCAAAGATGTAACGGTTAATTATATTATTTCCGATGCGGAAAAAGATATCGTCAAACTCAAACCCTCTTATTCAACTGATGGAGGGACTACCTGGCATATGGCTTCAATTACCGGTGATACGGTGAACCTGGATTCTACAAAGTATTCAGGATCTGTGGTTTGGCATTCTTATGCCGATATACCCGGTGTCGTGCTAAAAAATGTCCGCTTCAGGCTCACTCCACGCGATGGCGATCTGCGGTACGATGGAACGCCAGGTGTATCCAATAAGCTTATTGTAAATAATAACATCCGCCCGGTTGTTACTATTCCTTTAATCGTTGGTGAGGTGAAAGACGATGTTACAATTTCTTATTTAATCAATGATAATGAAGCCGATCTGTGCCGGATCTATGCAGAATACTACAATCCAGTCACTAAAGTCTGGCTCGGTGCAACCATTACTGGAGATACCACTGATATCGCCAATGGAGTCCATTCGATAGTCTGGAAGGCAGGCATTGACCTGGCAGGATCCGCAAGAGTTACACCATTCAGAATTACTCCTTACGATGCCGATAAAGGCCAGTCAGATACGGTTGATCTGGTTGTCGATAATATTGGCATTTCATCCGTTCAGATTACCAATATGCTGCCTTTTGAAACCGGCGGGGATGTTCTCTTCAATTACCTGGTTTCTGATGATGAACAGGATGAAATAGATCTGAGGGCTCAATATTCCACAAATAAAGGGCTTACATGGAAAACAGCCTCAGTATCCGGCAACCTGGATAGTATTGTCTTTGCTGATTATGCAGGTAGTTTTACCTGGAATACCAATACTGATTTCAATGGGATTGATGTTTCTGATGTCTTGTTCCGTCTGACTCCAAATGACGGTAACGATGGCATCCCTGCTGAATGGACATTCCATATTGATAATAATGGTATCCCCGCGGTAACTTTAGCAGAAATCTCAGGTCTTAAACGAGGGAATATAATAATCAGTTATAATTTAACCGACCCGGAAGGTAATAGCCTTAGGATAACCATGAGGTACCTTAAAAACAATTTATGGAATCCCTGTACTCTTGAGGGTAAGACAACAGGTATTTTGCCGGCAAATTATTCCGGAAGCCTGGTATGGAACAGTTTAACTGACATTCCGGATGCCGATGGTACATATACACTTATTATGATCCCGGCTGACAATGATGAAGGGGCTATTGATACCATTGATATTGAAATTAACAACATGAGCATTATTAACCTGGGAGGTAGTTCTGCCATTTGCCAGGGCCAGAGTCATGTATACAACGCTGGCTGGGAGTATAAGTCCTTCTTATGGAGCACAGGAGAAACAAGCCGGTCTGTCGAACTGAATACGAATGGCTCGTATTGGGTAAAGGCTGTTGATTATAATAATAAAATCCACTATTCCGATACGGTTACTATCAGTGTACATCCCTTACCGGAACCAGAGTTGGGCAATGATATATTCCTGTGTCAGGGGCAACAGGAAACTTTATTCGCAGGGACATTTAATTCTTATAGCTGGAATACCGGTTATACAGGAAGTACTCTGGCAGTCGGTTCTACCGGAAATTATACTGTTACAGTAACTGATGAATTTGGATGTCAGAACAGCGACACGGCATATGTTTTTGTGCAGTCGCCTTATGAAGATGAGCAAATATGCTTCGTGACGGCTAACAAACAATTAAATAATAATACTATTGTCTGGAAGAGAACTCCCGGGAAAGGAACCTTGTTATATAAAGTTTATCGTGAAAGTATTTCAGGCGGTTATGAAATGATTGGTATGCAGGAGTACGATGATGCCGGAATATTTACTGACACCCTATCATTCTCCGACCAGTTGAAGTACAACTACAAATTGTCGCTTGTGGACACATGTGGTCATGAATCCGGATTATCACCCGCACATGGCACAATTTTCCTGAAAGTGAACAAAGGCTCCGCAGGATTTGACCTTACCTGGACTGCTTACGAGGGGATTAACCTGGCCAAATATGAAATATATCGCGGATCCGACTCAATAAATATGGTTAAGGTTAAAGATATAGCCGGAAGTATTACAAGCTGGTCTGACAATTTTGTACCGCAATGCGTGGTTTATTACAAGGTTAAAGCAAGTATACCTTCTGGATGTATTGATGCAGGAAGCCCTGATTATACCGGGATTGAATCTAATATCGCCGGGAACGGTGCGGTTAAACCACGTCCGGTAATTATGGGGCCGGTAACATTTTGCGATGGCGAAAGCACAATGCTCGATGCAGGTAATTTCGCATCATATCTTTGGTCAAATGGAAAGACTACTCAGTCCATTGAAATCTCAACAGGAGGTAAATTTACAGTAAATGTGTCCAACGATTTCGGCTGCTATGCGACTTCCGATACGTTTACCATTTCAGTAACAACCTCACCACAGTTTAATCTAGGTAATGACACTACAGTATGCGGCAACCAGTTAATGACTATTAACGGTCCTGCAGCTTTCCATTCTTATTTATGGGAAAATGGCTCCACCCAGAAAGACAGATCAGTGTCCTCCACCGGTCTGTTTAGACTAACCGTAACAGATAAAAATGGCTGCCAGGGAAGTGATGAGATATTAGTTGTTTATAGCAATACACCAATTATCACTTTAAATCCTATTGAATACATTTGTGGCGATGAACCTGCATTTCTGGATCCGGGTGAATTTGTCAGTTATAAGTGGAGCAATGGATCAAACTCGCGGATACAAAAAGTTGCTACCAATCAAGCCCTTGAGGTTACGGTTTATGATGTGAATTCTTGCTCAGCTACCAAACAGGTATTGGTTGAAAGCAGGTCTTCGGCCAAACTTGACCTGGGGAGTGATCTTACCATTTGCCAGAACGATTCTGTTGAGCTAAGTCCACGGAATTCATACATATCTTATTTATGGAGCTCTGGTGAAACAACAGCTAAAATAGTGGTTCACAATGCCGGTAATATCAGTTTGCAGGCAACAGATATATTTAAATGCAGATCAACAGACACAATTGCAATTAATACGTTACCAGCTCCAATCGCTCCAAATCTTGGAACAACCAGGACAATATGTTATGGTGATGAAATTATTATCGATGCAGGTTCCGGTTATGCTTCTTACATGTGGAATAATAATATGACTACACAATCAATTGCAATTGATACCTCCGGTATTTTCAGCGTTACAGCCTATGGGGTAAATGGTTGTGGAAGTAAAGCATCGTTGGAAGTTAAGGCTACTATACCCTATTCAGGTCAGAAAATCTGCATGGTAACTGTGGATGAAAGCGGTAAAAACATGGTAATATGGGAAAAACCGGATATGTCCTCCATCGAACAATACCTGATTTACCGGGAATCAACCTTTGCAGGAGTCTATGAAATAATCGGTGTTCAATCAGCAACCCAACTGACAGTGTTTACCGATGCAGCATCCGCTCCCGAAGAAAAGAGCGACCGGTACAGGATCTCGGTTGTTGATACCTGTGGAAACGAAAGCCCGATGAGCCCTCCGCATAAAACAATGCATCTTACAATAAACAAGGGATTAAATGAGGAGTTGAACCTGATCTGGGAAAATTATGAGGGTATGCTATTTGGTACTTATGAGATCTACAGGGGACCGGCAGCTGACAGCCTTGAACTTTTAAAAACCGTTCAAAGCAGCATAACATCATTTACTGATAACACCGTACCTGAAGGAATCGTTTATTACCAGATATCCTTATTAAATCCTGATACTTGCGATCCGGCAGGCTTGCTTGGTAAAAAAGCCAGTTCAGGTCCGTTTGTTCACTCTTTGTCCAACCTGGAAGATAACAGGATACAGGGCACCAACATAAATAACCCGCTGGCCGATGCCATCCAACTGACTGTTTATCCAAGTCCGTTTACCGACTTTACAACCATCAGTTATTCCCTCGAAAAACCGGCAAGGATGAAAGTAGAAATTTACAATGTGGTTGGTGAAAAGATTAAAATCATGCTCGATGAAAACCAATCCGCAGGGGCTTATAAACTTGAGATGAAAGCAACCGATGTAAATTATAAACCCGGTTTATATTACCTCAGGATTTTGGTGGATGATACGGTGATTATGAGGAAAGCGATGTTGACGAGGTAGGATTTAATTTATTTTATTTTGAGATTGAAAAAATCTTGTAATTAACTTTAATTAAGATATTCATTTCTTTATTTATTATTTACTTCAAAAATAAAAAGTATTTAACCGTTATTCATAATTTTTTTAAAATTAACTAAATAAGTATCAGCTCAGCTTGATTAATTAACAGAGAGAACCCAAAAAGATTTAAAAACTCCAATAATTTATTAATAAATGAAAAGTTCAATTTTAGTAATTCTTTTGTGTGCTTTCAGCGCATTCATACTTTTCCAGGAAAGTAAAAATATTAGTATCTCAAAAGAAGTTATTAATAGTTTTCAAAAAACCGAATACTCAAAAATTGTTTTTTTTTATGATGAAACTATGAAAACAGCATTGCCCGAAGATAAACTGAAATTCGTATGGGAAGATTTAAACAGCAAATGTGGCAAATTCCAGAAGTTTTCAGAGATCACTGAAGGTAAAATTCAAACATATGATGTTACCTACGTGTTATGCCATTTTGAAAAGATGAATTTGCAGATGAAATTGGTCTTTAATGAAAAAAATCAAATCGCGGGAATGTTTTTTGTGCCTGAAAGCCAGAAGTAATTTACATCCCATTATTCCACAGGGCTGAAAGCCCGATATATATTAACACAGGGCATCGCCCTGTGAAACAGGCACCAGGGCTGAAAGCCCGATATATACTAACACAGGGCATCGCCCTGTGAAAAAAGTATAAGTCAAGAACATAAGAAGCATATCTGAACATAAAAAAAGTTATTGTTAAGTCTGAAACAAGTCTATGAGAAAAAATACTAAGATTACCACATTTCTTCTGGTCCAGTTCATTACCAGTTTAGCTTCAGCCCAGTCCCCCACCACCCTCTCGTACAGCCAACCCGCCAGCTACTTCGAGGAAAGCCTGGTTCTTGGAAACGGTAAGATGGGAGCATCCGTTTTCGGGGGAATAAACTCCGATAAAATCTATTTGAACGATGCTACCCTCTGGTCAGGTGAACCGGTTGATCCAAACATGAACCCGGAAGCATATAAGAATCTCCCCGCCATCAGGGAGGCGCTTAAAAATGAAGACTACCGGCAGGCAGACCTTCTTAACAAAAAAATTCAGGGAAAATTTTCGGAATCCTACGCTCCCCTGGGAACCCTGTATGTCAATTTTAAACATATTGGTGAGACTCAGAATTATTACCGCGAACTGGATATCAGCAATGCGGTTTCAAAAGTGAACTATGAAATTGATGGGGTGAAGTATACCCGTGAGTATTTTGTTTCGTATCCCGACCAGGTCATGTTAATTAAACTCACCTGCAGCAAGAAGGGAGCCTTGAATTTTGATTTAAAATTTGAAAGCCTGCTAAACAATAAAATTTCAATTTCTGATGAGATTCTCAATGCATCAGGTTTTGCCCCCATTCGCGCAGAACCCAGTTACAGGGGGGAGATGCGCAATTCAGTCGTTTTTGACGAAACCCGTGGAACCAGGTTTTGCTCCCTCGTTAAAATTAAAAATATCGACGGCACCCTTGTTGCAACTGATAACACCCTTGGTCTGAAAGGGGGAACCGAAGCGCTGATCTATATTTCAGTTGCAACCAGCTTTAACGGCTTTGATAAAAACCCGGCTACTGAAGGATTGGATCACCAGGCGATAGCGAATAAACAACTGGCACAGGCATCAGGTAAAGAATACCAGCAAATCAGGGATAACCATGTACTGGATTATCAAAAATATTTTAGCCGTGTAAGCCTTGACCTGGGAAAAACCACTGCTCCCGATCAGCCAACCAATGAGCGCCTGAAGCGGTACGCTGATGGACAGGAAGATAAAAATCTCGAAATTCTATATTTTCAGTTTGGCCGTTATCTGCTGATAAGCAGTTCCCGCACCCCTGGCGTTCCTGCAAACCTTCAGGGAATATGGAATCCTTACCTCCGCCCGCCATGGAGCAGCAATTATACCATAAATATTAATGCAGAGGAGAATTACTGGCTTGCAGAGAACACTAATCTTTCTGAAATGCATGAACCCATGCTGGGTTTTATTAAAAACATCTCAGTAACAGGTGCAATAACTGCAAAGACATTTTATGGGGTTAACGGTTGGGCAGCCTGTCACAATTCAGATATCTGGGCCATGAGTAACCCAGTCGGAGATTTTGGCAAGGGAGATCCCGCGTGGGCTAACTGGAACATGGGAGGAACTTGGCTGGCAACGCATTTGTGGGAGCATTTCGCCTTTACCCGGGATAAAGACTTCCTGAAAAATGAAGCTTATGATATCCTTCGTGGGGCTGCACAGTTTTGCCTTGAATGGTTAATAGAAGATAAAGACGGAAGGCTGATCACCTCCCCATCCACCTCCCCCGAAAATATTTACATTGCCCCCGATGACTACCGCGGAGCCACGATGTACGGCGGAACTGCCGACCTTTCCATGATCCGGGAATGTTTTGAACAAACCATCAAAGCCTCTGAGATTTTATATACAGATGAGGAATTCCGGGCAAAAATCAAGGAAGCACTCTCCCGTTTATATCCCTACCAGGTTGGTACAAAGGGAAACCTGCAGGAATGGTATTACGATTGGGAAGATGCAGAGCCTCAGCACCGCCATCAATCGCATTTATTCGGACTCTACCCGGGTCATCACATAAGCCACGCATCAACTCCTGAACTGGCAGATGCCTGCCGTAAGACCCTTGAAATTAAAGGCGACCAGACAACCGGTTGGTCAAAAGGATGGCGTATAAACCTTTGGGCAAGGTTACTGGATGGAAACCGTGCTTACAAGATGTACCGCGAATTGCTACATTATGTGGAGCCCGACAGCGTAAGAACCAGCTATTCCGGGGGAGGGGGAACCTATCCCAACCTGCTCGATGCACACCCGCCCTTTCAGATCGACGGGAATTTTGGCGGAGCTGCAGCCGTTGCTGAAATGCTGGTACAATCGGGTAACGGAAAAATCAGCCTCCTGCCAGCGCTTCCAGATGTATGGGAGAGCGGCTCAGTAAAGGGCCTCTGCGCCAGGGGAGGATTTGAAATTTCCATGGAATGGGAAAACAAATCCCTGGAGAAACTTACCGTTTATGCAAAAGAAAGTGGAACTGTTATGCTGATTTCCGGGGATAAACAAAAAGAAATCAGCATTAAACGGGGAGAGAAGATTAACATTAAGTGGTAATAAATGGATTGTTTGTTGAATCTAAAGCAAACCATTCTACCTGGGTCAGTAGTTACCCTTTTGCATTTCAATTTTTTATCTGTAATAATGATCGTTAGCAAAAAACCTGTAAGCAACTCTATAATATTTTGCAATTGACGTACCTATTTCATAATTTTGTACGTAATTATCATTACCATGGAAACAAAACTGACACTAAGACTTGACAACAAAGTGATTATCAGGGCTAAACATTATGCTCAGAATCATAAAATAAGCTTATCAAAATTGATTGAAACCTATCTTGATTCAGTAACAAGGCAAAATCCATCAGAGATGGAAATTACACCCCTGGTTAAAAGCTTAAGTGGTGTAATTGATTTACCGGAAGATTACGATTACAAGAAGGATTACTCCAGCTTTATTGAAGAAAAATATAAATGAAAAAACTTCTGGTAGATACAAATGTAGTTATTGATTTGTTGGCTAAAAGAGAACCTTACTACCAGGATTCAGCCAGGTTGTTTTCGATGGCTGATAAAAAACTTATTAAATTGAGTGTCTTATCTTTAACATTTGCCAATACTAATTATGCTTTACTCAGATCAAACTCCGCAAATGAATCGAAATCGATACTGAGACGGTTAAAGCTAATAGTAGATGTTTTACCTCTTGATGATAAGATAATAGGATTAGCATTAAATGACTTGGGATTTAAAGACTTTGAAGATGGATTGCAATATTTCTCAGCAATCGAAAATAAACAGGATATAATAATCACACGAAACCTCAAAGATTTTAAAAAGTCGCTTATCCCTGTGATGAGTGCGGAACAATTCTTAAAAACCATTGAATAAGGCAGTATTTTAATGACAACTAAATCAGGCAGTAAAATGAGATATTTATTACTGATAACATTGGGTCTGATTGGAATATTTATTAAAATATCAGGACAGGATTCCGGTTATTTTTCATTTGATGAATATAGCATTTCATTTAACAGGTCGACATTGCATAATGATAACACAGAAAACAGAAATGGATTCGGTTTTGGAGCAAATCATCTTTTCAGATCAGATAAAAAAATAAATTTAGTATTTGGATTGGAATTTAACAGAACCAGTCAGTTTATGAAATCAATGTATGAAGGTCATTTTGCAAATTCAACAGACTTGACCTATAGCATGAATTGTTTTTCTGTCCCGTTACGGTGGCGATTAAATATAGGAAGTAAGTCAAACGTATATATTGAAACGGGTGTATTCGCTGATATGGTTATAAATTCAAAGAAAAAAGGAACCATGCATATTTATGATTATAGTGAGAATAGTCCAATTTTTCATACAGAAACTCAATACAATGAAAGAGCGGACTTATCAAGTTCATTTGGACTGCATGGTGGATTTGGAATTCGGGTACCCTTTTCATCATTTGAATGCTTTATTAATCCCGATTATAAATTTGGGATAAATAAAATCTATTCATACCATGATGATATTTTTAACAGGTATTTCAGGGTAAACATAGGATTAAAATTTAAATAGATGTGACCGGTTCTGTCAGAATTATTGCAAAAAAACCAACTATGAACGCAGTTCATAAACTTCTTTTATTTATCATCATCTTCTATACAACAGTCAGTCTTACCTGCACTGAGGCAAATAAAAAAAATGATGTCCGCCGGTTATGGCTCGACTGTTTACCCGAAAAGGAAGTGGCATTTGAAATATTTACTATTGCCATCCGGGGTTATGGGAAAATTGAAAACCTGAAAAAGAAAAACATCCTTACCATTATTGATTATTCAAAGCCATCTTCCGAAAAACGGTTTTTTGTAATTGACCTACAGAAAAAGCAATTGCTTTTTAAAACTTATGTTGCACACGGTAAAAATACAGGTGATAATGAAGCAATTAGTTTTTCTAATCAGATGAATTCTTTACAAAGCTGCCTGGGATTTTTCCTTACCGCTGAAACCTATCAAGGAGAAAATGGGTATTCCATGAAACTCGACGGGCTTGAAAAGGGAATCAACGACAACGCCCGTAACCGGGAAATTGTTATTCATGGGGCAGAATATGTAAGTGAAGAATACATCAGTAAGTACGGGCGACTTGGCAGAAGCTGGGGCTGCCCGGCATTGCCCCTGGAAATTTCAAGGGAAATAATCGATTTGATTTCTGGCGGGAGTTGTTTATTTGTTTATGGGGAGGAACGAAGAACGTGACGCGTAACGCGTGACGACGTGACGAGGGGCTCCTCTTGTCACCCCATCACCCCTTCACGAGTCACGAATAAAAGCTAAACAACATACCCACCTCATGTTATAAATCATTTACGGCATAAAGGCTTCCGGTTATCTTTGTTCACTCATAAACAAAAGATCATATGGATTTCAGCCTTGTTCCTAATAAGCTGGTGAGTTTTCTGCCAAAGCCTGCAGCGGCCTGCATATTCATATGATGCTTGAGAAAGACGGTAAAAACATCATGACCGAAAACGGAAAGTTATCGGATACAAGCCGCTCCATGATTGCCGGTATCCTTGATGTTGCACCTGCACTTACTGCATTTGGCAATACAATTCCCACTTCCTACCTCAGGTTGGTTCCAAACCAGGAAGCACCAACGTATATATGTTGGGGAGACCGCAACCGGAGCGTATTGATTCGAGTTCCACTGGGCTGGTTAGGTAAAAAGGATATGCTAAGAGATTCAAATCCCTCTGAACCCACTGAAAATATACCCGTCGGCAATTCACAGACGGTTGAATTCAGAGTACCCGACGGATCAGCAGATATCTATAATCTTTTAGCAGGATTGGTGGTAGCAACACAACATGGTCTTGAAATGAAGGATGCCATCTCTCTCGCAGACAAATTATATGTTGGGGTTGATATTTTTAAGAATAATGAGAAACTCTCAACACTAGGCCATCTTCCTTATAGCTGTTACGATTCAGCTGAAGCACTCGAGCTGAAAAGAAAAATATTTGAGCAATCCGGAATCTTTTCCTCCGGGATGATTGATAACGTGGTAAAAAAGCTTAAAGCCTATGATGACAAGGGATTGTCTGAAAGACTAATAGGGAAGCAGGAGCAAACCAGGGAACTGGTTCTGAAGTATATACATGTGATGTAAGCTCTTATATTATTCTTTTCTATCAGGGAGACAGACGTTCGATTTCCCAAACTCCTGCACTCTGGCGATAGCAGATCCGATCGTGCAGTCGGCTTTGCCGGCCCTGCCAGAATTCAAAATATTCAGGAATTACAATATATCCACCCCAGTTTTCAGGCATTGGGATTTCTTTACCTTCATACACCTTATCAAGCTTGTGAAATGCATCTTCCAGCTCTGATCTTTTTTTAATAACTTTGCTTTGCGCAGATGCCAAAGCACCGATCTGACTCAGTCGTGGGCGTGTAACAAAATATTCGGAGGATTCTTTATGACTGATTTTTTCTACTCGGCCTTCAATACGCACCTGTCTTTCCAATTCTCCCCAGAAAAAAAGTAAAGCTGCAAAAGGATTTCTTTCTATGTCATTGCCTTTTCGGGATCCGTAATTTGTGAAAAACACGAAGCCCTTTTCTGAAAAACCTTTTAGCAAAACAACCCTTGAAGAAGGTCTTCCATTTTGGTTCGAAGTGCTAAGGATCATAGCATTCGGAACTACCGTGATGGTTTCAAAAGCCTCATCAAACCATGTTCCGAATTGTTTAAATGGATCCGGGTTCACATCTTTTTTGGTGAGCTTTTTCACGGAATACTCTCTTCTTAGGTAAGAAAAAGACAAATTCATTTTTTTTTCATTAAACAGTTGAGGGGAAAGTAAGTTCATAAATAGGTAAATGGGTAAATGAGTGAATAAGTAAATGGGTAACGAGGTAAAGGATTAAGGAGTTCACCTGCGCTAAAACTGCAGTATTTAAAGGTAACGGTGTAACGAGGGAACGACAATTAGGGATCTGATTTTTTATCATTCAATCGACACGACATGGCGATGGGATAATATTATTAGTTCAAAAAAATTCATAACGCATTAAAAAGCCGCTTTCAAACTCAGATCCAAACTCTTAATCTGGTGTGTTAATGCTCCCACGGAGATATAATCAACCCCACATTCAGCATATTCACGAATATTGTCGAGAGTTATTCCTCCTGAGGATTCCGTTTCGCATGCCCCGGCAACCAGTTTAACGGCCTCGCGGGTGAGAGCGGGAGTAAAATTATCGATCAGGATACGGTTTGCGCCACCATTTCTCAGTATTTCACGGATATCATCAAGGCTTCTGGCCTCGATAACTATTTTCAGATCTTTCTTATTATCCCTGAGGTATTTCCTTGTCCATTCGAGGGCATTTCCTATTCCCCCTGCAAAATCAATATGATTGTCTTTGATAAGGATCATATCATACAACCCGATCCTGTGATTTTCTCCACCTCCAAGCTTTACGGCCTCTTTTTCTAATAAACGCATACCGGGTGAGGTCTTACGGGTATCAAGAATTTTTGTTTTTAAGCCTTTAAGTTTATGGACATAATTATTTGTATGTGTTGCAACTCCGCTCATTCTTTGCATAACGTTTAACACCAGGCGTTCGGTCTGAAGAATGGTTCGTACCAATCCCTGTACTTCGAAGACTATGTCTCCTGGTTTAATGGGACTTCCATCGGGAATAAAAACTACTGTTTTCATTCCGGGATCGAAGCGTTTGAATATTTCTATAGCAATCCTTACCCCGGCAATGATACCTGGCTGTTTAACCAGAAGTTTTGCCTTACCGGAAGCAGTGGCAGGAATGGTGGATAAAGTCGTGTGATCCCCGTCGCCAATATCCTCTTCGAGCCAGAGATCAATCAGTATGTCAAGGTGTTTATCAGAATGAACCGTCATTGTCTTTCTCAATTTCCAGCAGATGTAGGAGATTTTCTTCCCCGACCTTTTTAAAAAATAAATTTACACGGTAGGTTTCATTTTTGGTTTTTAACTTGCCAACAGCAAAATTTGAATCTTTTTTATCCCCTTTAAACATGATTTCGAATGAAACCGGTGGATACTTTTTAAAGAAATCCCTCATGATTTCCTTTGCCTGTGATTGACTGATTCTATGATCAACACCCAATAGTGTTAATTGAAAACGCTCATTAAAATGGGGCGCTAATTCATCAGCATCTCCATTTTTAAATGCCTGGATAAGCTTAGCAGGCACCTGCTGGGCCATAATCATATTCCCGTTAAATCCAAAAAACAGCATCAGGAACAAAAGGGCAGGGATTGTTTGTATCTTCTTCATTTCGATGACTTTTTGTTCGAAAAAAAATATTACAACTTCGCTATTTTTCAGCTAAGTTTGTACAAACTATTGCAAAAGGTCTGCCAGCATGTACAAAATCGAATGCAAGATACAAAAAATACATTAGTTAATATTTATGCGAATTACATTGATTCAACTCGGGAAAACCAGATTCCCCTATCTGCAGGAGGGAATCAGCGATTATCATAAGCGAATTCAGCATTATATTAATTTTGACGAATTCACCATTCCTGATTTAAAAAATTCTAAAAATCTAAGCATTACAGAAATCAGAAAGAAAGAAGGAGATCAGGTATTGAAAAATATCGATAAATCAGCTTATCTGATTTTGCTTGATGAACATGGCAATCAATGCAATTCATTGGAATTTGCAGAATTTATTCAGAAAAACATAAACAATGGCAGGGATATTGTTCTGCTGATCGGTGGAGCATATGGCTTTTCTGAAGAAGTTTATTCACGGGCCAATGATAAAATTTCGATCTCAAAAATGACCTTTTCACATCAGATGGTAAGGTTGATTTTTGCTGAACAGCTCTACCGTGCAATGACAATAATCAGGGGAGAACCTTATCATCATTGCTGATTTAGTTTAACCTGGAAACTTTTGATGTGAATATGGAAATAAAGAACATACATTTCAATAAAGTACTGCTGAAAGGACGTTGGCTTTTTGTTCTCATGGTTGTTTTTCTGATCCTCTCTGTCTGGTTAGAAAGAGAGTCAGCTCCCCGGTTTTATAATCAGGATGATACAACAGAATTTCAGAATACACTTCAAATCAAGCAATCCCAGGCAGACCATCTGATCGCTAAAGTTCTTTCAGATGCACAAAGTATGAAAGAGAATGACTTTATTGCATCTGCCACCTATAATTATTCTGAATTTTATACAAAAGGACTGTCAATAGTGGTTTATCGTGATGATTCTCTCATTTTCTGGAGCGATAATAATATTTCCGTACCCACACTCAGGAATGATTTTCCGGTTCGCGATCTGGTAAGAATTGCGAATTCTTTTTTTATTAAAAGGGAGGTTACGGCCGGAAATCTGGAAGTAATCGGACTGATTCTGATTAAAAAAGAATATCCATATG
>CAYGFI010000002.1:0-38341 GCA_964349045.1 uncultured Chitinophaga sp. | reverse complement strand
TCCATATGAAAACCGGTTTCTCAAAAATAGCTTCCAGGAAGATTTTAATCTTGCCCCTGAAGTAAAAATACAACCGAAAAAAAGCAATAGCAGGGAAAATGAAGTTTACAATTCCGATGGAAATTTCCTGTTTTCGCTGGATTATTACCAGGCCCGTAAACTGAATCCCCTTGAAAAACTTTTGTCAGTTTTTATGTATGTTCTCACTTTCATGCTTTTTTTGTTCTTTTTGCGCAGATTTATTCATAATGCAGAAGGCAGGCAAAAGAAAACTCTGTTTCTTGTTTTTATTGGGCTGCTTTTTACCTTGTATTATTTTTCGCATTTTTTCCGTTTTCCGGATATTATCTTTAACCTTGAATTTTTCTCACCCGGAAAATTTGCCAGATCGATCTGGTTCCCTTCCCTTGGGGATTTACTTTTTCTGACGTTGATTAGTTTTTTTATAGTTTATATTTTCTACAAGGAGTTTATCATTGACCTTACCATTCTGAAAAAATCACCTATTCTGCTTTACCTTATTATGCTGATGTTCGCAATTCTTATCATCGGCTGGTTTACAATGACTGTTTTCCTTTTTGAAAGTCTTATACTGGATTCAACAGTTTCTTTTGAAACTTACAAGGTGCTGAATCTTACCATATATACCTTTTTTGGTTTTTTGATCCTGGCGCTTCTATTTACCACTCTGGCCATACTGATGGATAAAATAATGGGTATTCTAAAGAATATTCATAAAAAGAATGAGGGAATCTATTTAATTTTTGGGATGAACCTGGTAGTATTCCTGAGCCTTTTCAATGATAATGGCATCATCAACACCGAATCAGCATTGTTCTTTCTTATACTTAGTTTCCTGGTTTATTTTATGAGAATAACAAGGCGGGGGAATTATCGTTTTTCGGCATTTGTGAGTTTCGTTTTACTGTTTTCAGTTTATACCGTTGTGGAGGTGTTTAGGTTTACGGGTGAGAAGAGTATGGCTGATATGAAAATCAAAGCAGTTAACCTTTCAGCTGAACACGATGCAGTTGCTGAGCTTCTGTTTGTGAATATTGATGCAAGACTCAGAAAAGATGAAGATCTGAAAGCAATGATTTTAGCTCCTCGACTTAATGTCAATCTCATTTTATCTTCATTACAAAGAAAATACTTCAGTGGTTTCTGGGACAAATATGACCTGCAGATAACACCTTGCAGTTCATCAGATAGTCTTTATGTATTGCCTCCTGAAGATAACATATACCATTGTTATAATTTTTTTAATGAATTAATATTTAAGGATGGGATTGAAGTTCCAAATACCGGTTTTTATTTTCTCGACAACTTAAACGGACGCATCAGTTATTTTGCTGCTATTCCGTTTCGTAAGGACAACTTTGAACGGACGCTTTTTATAGAGCTCAACTCCCGACTGATAGCTGAAGGATTAGGATATCCGGAACTTCTTCTTGATGATAAATTCAATCCTCCGCCAAGCGCTGGAGATTATTCCTATGCCAAATATAATAAAGGGAGGCTTATAACTTACTCCGGGAGTTTTGCCTATTATATGAGCAGCAGCATTTATACCGATGGAAACGAAGGCTGGTCGTTTACAAAAAGAGATAAGTATGATCACCTTATTTATAATATTGATAGCTCAAATTCGATTATTGTAAGCAAACCCTCAGTATTCTGGGTCGACATACTAATTTCTTTTTCCTATGTTTTTAGTTTTTACTTTATAATAATGGTTTTTTTCCTGGTGATTACTAATATCAGTCCGGTTACTACTCATTTTCAATGGAATTTTAAGAATAAAATACAGATGACCATAACCGGACTTCTGTTTTTCTCACTTTTAACCATTGGCGCCGGTATTGTATATTTCAGTATCAGGCAGTACCAGAATAAGCATGTGGATATTTTACAGGAAAAAATTCAATCGGTTTATGTTGAACTCATTCATAAACTTGAGTATGAGGAGGATTTACATAATTGGTCTACCCCTGATTATTATCATCTGGATGATTTATTGGAGAAATTTTCGAATGTTTTCTATACGGATATAAATTTGTACGACCAGAAGGGTGAACTGCTTGCCACGTCCCGTCCTGAAATCATAGAAAACAACCTGATCGCGGGTCGCATGAATACCCTTGCTTATCTGGAAATGGTTATAAACCGGCGCTCGGAATATATTCATCATGAAAATATCGGGGGATTGGAGTATCTTTCAGCCTATGTTCCTTTTGTAAACTCTGAGAACACCTTGCTTGCATACCTGAATCTTCCTTATTTTACCCGACAGGATGAGCTGACAAGTGAGATAACAAATCTGGTTGTAGCTATTGTGAATATTTTGGTGCTGATGTCGCTCCTAAGTTTCACCATCGCGGTTTTCCTGTCAAATAAACTGACCCTGCCGCTTAGATTATTACAGGAAAGTTTTGCACGGGTAAGCCTGAATTCGAACAATGAGAAGATCAGCTATAAAGCCCGTGATGAGATAGGGAGCCTGGTTAATGAATATAACAAAATGGTGGATCAGCTTACAACCAGTGCTGAACTTCTGGCTAAATCCGAACGCGAATCGGCATGGAGGGAAATGGCAAAACAGATTGCACATGAAATAAAAAATCCGCTGACACCCATGCGTCTTAGTATTCAACACCTTCAACGTTCAATAGTTGATAAAAAGGAAAACTGGGAGGAGCAATTCTCAAGATTGAGTAAGATGCTGATTGAACAAATCGATGATCTTTCGGCCATTGCAACTGAATTTTCCAATTTTGCCAAAATGCCTTCAGCCCAAAACGAAAAACTTGACCTGATAAATATAGTTAGTGATACCTGTCACCTGTTCGAAAATACTGAAAACCTCAGTATACAGATTGATGTAGATGACTTAGATGAGCTGTTTGTTTATGCAGATCGTGAGCAGATTTCAAGGGTTTTTATTAACCTTATCAAGAATGCTGTTCAATCGCTTCCTGACCACAGAGAGGGAAAGCTGCATGTAAGTGTAGGTAAAAAGGGCAACATGGCTATTATCCGATTCAGGGATAATGGCAAAGGAATCCCCGAGGAAATAAGGGATAAACTTTTTCAACCAAACTTTACCACTAAATCGAGGGGTATGGGAATGGGACTGGCTATCGTTGAAAGTATCCTGAAAAATGCCGGGGGGAAGGTTTATTATAAAACTGAAATAAACAAAGGCAGTGTCTTTATCGTTGAACTGCCCTTATATAATTATTAATATATGGTTAATAAAAATCCTTTATATGTGAAGTTCACAATTGTATTACTAATGGTAATACTGTTTTTCTTAGCGATCATTCAGGCCAGGGACTTCCTTTACCCCATAGTACTTGGAGTACTTTTCGGATATCTGGTTTATCCTATCGTAAATTATTTCGAGAAGAAGGGACTCCCGCGGATCCCCGCCAGTCTTATTGGGATTGCCTTTTTTGTTTTTGTAATAGGGATTGCACTGGTGACTATATACAAACAAGCCGGTAATTTACTGGATAATTTTCCTGTCTATAAACTCAGGGCGCTGGCCAACATCGATAGTATGGAATCGTATATTGAGCAAGAGTTTGGAATTGCCGATCTGAGACTTGCGGATTTTCTGCGGACACGCGTCAGATTTATTTTCGAAGCAGGAAACGAGGTAATGAACAAGCTTTTTTCGAACATTACCGGAACCATTTTCCGTTTGGCCATATTACCGGTTTATATGTTTTTATTTCTTTATTACCGCACAAAACTTGCCTATTTTATAATGAAAATGGTTGTTAAAGAAAACCGTCAGATTGCAGTGGATGTACTTAATCGCTTTTCTAACGTCGTTCCCCGTTACATGGGAGGAATATCAACTGTGGTTATAATTATAATATTGTTTAATTCGCTTGGACTTTATTATTTCGGTTTCGAACATCCCCTGGTTTTTGGAATTTTTTCGGGCATATTTGCTTTTATACCCTACTTTGGAGTACTTATGGGGGGCATCATTCCTACGGGTTTTGCTTTACTCACAGGAGACTCACCACTGCTTGCCATACAACTTGCAATATTTTACCTGATTATAAACTCCATCGAAAATAATATACTTACACCAAATATCGTTGGTAGCAGTCTTCGACTGAATCCCATGATGATAATCCTCGGGATTATTGGGGCAGGAATGGTCTGGGGGCTTCCCGGAATGTTTTCCATCGTTCCTCTTTTAGCCATGTTCAACATAATGAGTGAGAGAATTCCTAAACTTCATCCATATACTTATTTATTGGGAGAGTCCGGTACCCGTAAGCATTCTCTTACAAAAGAAAATATCAAACGTTTTCTAATGATGATAAAATCAAGATTGAAAAAAAGATTTGGAAAATAAAATTTCAATTTTTCTATAACTTGACTCCCTGACTGAAAGAAAGTATTATTTTTATAGCAGATTTTTTTCGAATGAACCATAAGCGAAAGTATTTAAATGTAATTGTTGGGATATTAAGCATATTATCCGGTCTGTTTTTATCTTTTCATTCAGAGGCTTATGGACAAACCAGTATCAGTGGTGTTATAAATACAGTCTCTGCAAGGATTGATGCGGTTTACGGTGAGGTTGATACAGATGTTGATTCAGTGCATGTGAACAGTATTGCAGGTTTTGCAGTGGGCGATACGGTTATGGTTCACATGGCAGTTGGCGCTACTTTTTATACAAGTGGTGCAAATATCGGTTTAATGAGTTCAACCAATAATATCGGTAAATATGCCATTTTTATTTTGCAGGATATTAATATAGCTGAAAATCTCCTGATTCTGAACTCCACCCTGCCGGGTTTTTTCCCTTTAATAACCGGAGAATACGGACAAATTGTTAAAGTCCCGACTTATAAACGGGCAATAATTGATGGTACACTTACCTGTAATAAATTTGATCCGGTCCTGGGTACCGGGGGAATCCTCGTGCTTATGGTTAAACAGGGACTGGTCTTTAATGCCGATATTAATGTTGACGGTAAAGGCTTTCCCGGAGCCGACCCGGACGTACCTCCTTATTCAGGGACTTGTTCAACACTGAATCCCGTAAAATATTCAAATTTATATTTTTCATCTTCAGATGCGGATTATTCCGCTTTAAAAGGATTCAGTGTAGCATTTACTACAAACGACACAACAAGGGGTCGCGGCTCGATTATTAATGGAGGTGGAGGCGGTAACGGTTTATATTCAGGTGGAGGTGGAGGCGCCAATGGGGGCAGTGGGGGTAATGGAGGAAATGAAAGCGCCTCTTGCGGAGGTGCGATTATGGGCGGTTTAGGTGGCAGAGCATTCAGCGGAAGTCTGTTTTACTTTAATGATGGATCAAACAGGATATCCATGGGAGGAGGAGGTGGAACATCCACACAGACTTTGCCGACCCGGAAAGCTACTTCAGGGGGTGCAGGTGGTGGTATTGTTGTTATTGTTTGTGATAGCCTCGTGGGTAATAGGAATATTTTTGCGTGTGGTCAGACGGTTACTGATTCTTCCACAGCGGGCGCTGGAGGTGGCGGTGGAGGCGGTGTAATTATCCTTCATGTCAATAAGTATTCGAATCCCCCGAAACTATGGGTATCCGGTGGGCATGGAGGTAAAGTTGCCACAACAGCTCCTGAAGCATCCGGACCTGGCGGTGGAGGCGGATCAGGTGTTATATGGTATAACGGATTAATCCTTGGTCCGGCTTTTGATATTGCTATTGGTAAAAATGGCACCTTCAACACCAATGCATATGGAGCATTATCAGGAAGTAATAAAGCTCCGGTAAACAACCTGAAAATTCCTATCAGGGGATTCCTTTTCAATTATATACCTGAAGCTGATACGATTTGTAAAAATAATCCGCCAAAAACGATTAACGCCGCACCCCCTGCAGGTGGGACAGGATCATTCACCTATAAATGGATGCAAAGTTACGATTCCTTGTTATGGGTAGATGCTGATAGCATCCGAACCCAGGTTACTTATACACCTCCCTCTGATGCTGATATTACAATTTTCTATAAAAGAACGGTATTCGATGGATTTATCCACGATACAAGCAATATCGTTAAAATGTTTGTTCTGCCAGTTCTTATCAACAATAATATTAAGCCCGATAACGATACCATTGTGTGTTCAAACCTTAATGCAGGTACTTTATACACCAGTTTATCCATGTCAGGCGGTAACGGAAGCTACCAATATACCTGGGAAAAGTCTCCTGATAATATATTTTCAAATCCGGAGACTGTGGGAGGTACCGCTCACTATTTAACCCCGGTATTTACTGCCGATACATGGTACCGTAGAAAAGTAATATCAAGCGCCTGCAAAAGTACCAGTAACCATATTAAAATTACCGTGCTTCCCGCCATTACAAATAATACAATTGACTCTGCTCAGGAAATCTGCACCACCCGAACACCTGACCTTCTTACCGGAGGTGTGCCCGGTGGAGGAGATGGAAATCTTTACACTTATAAATGGCAAACAAGATCCGTCGCAACATGGACTGATCTGGTAACCGTTCCAGGTTACCAGCCCCCTGCACTTACAGCAAGCCGCGATTACAGACGTATTGTAATATCGGGACCTTCCAACACATGCAAAGACACATCTGAAATATTAACAGTAACAGTTATGCCGGTTATCACCAATAACCTGGTTGACCCCATTGAGCAAAATATTTTATGTTATGGACTGAATGGTGATACTCTTACCGCAACAACCCGTCCGGATCTTTCCGGCGGAAATGGAAATTTCAACTATTACTGGCAGAAGAACGGGATAAATGCTTCAGGAGGAGATGACAGCACCGGCTTTAACCCCGGAGTTCTTACCGAAACATCAACCTTCAGAAGAATTGTTACTTCTGGAACCAACAACGACAGTCTTCAACGTTGCTCGAGTATAAGCAATACCAGAACTATTAGTGTATTGGAAAGTGTTACCAATAATATCCTGTCTTCTCCCAAATCCGTCTGGTGCGAAGGTAAAACGCCAGAGGATATTATGGGCACAATCCCCCAGAATGGAGACGGAACCTATGAATATTCATGGCAGAGAAGACTGCCGGCTTCAAATTGGGAAGTCACAGATGATGTAAATCAGAATTTAAATACTCCTGTAATTACATCAACTGTGGATTACCGCAGAATTGTTAAATCAGGATTAAATAATACCTGCAAGGATACCAGCATTTTTTACGGTTTAACAATGCAGGACAGCATAATGAATAATCACATTAATGATAATAATACGGTTTTTGTATGTTTTGATGAGGACTCATCCCTTCTGGCAACCACTCCGGGAAGTACGTTAACCGGAGGAGACGAAGTCATTTATAATTACATTTGGATGCAAAGTTCTTTACCGGATGGAACTTTTTCAAATGCTACACAGCCTGGATATACCGATTCCATCTATCTGACTGAATCCATTCAGACAAGTAGGTATTACAAAAGGAGAGTAATTTCAGGGGATTGTGAAAACATCTCCCCCGCTGTAAAAATTGAACCTTTACCTTTGCCAAAACTTACATCACTTTCGGCAGACCTCGATGAGATCTGTTTTAGTAAACTGTATTCCATAATCTCTTCATCAATACAATCAGGTTCATTGCCTTATATAATTACGTTTACAGACGGACAGGGCTTTACCGACTCGCAGACGTTTACATCCGGCTCCGGTTCTTTTGAACCACAAATCAGTAATCCTGCTTTAGATCCCGGCTATATCGACTATAATTACAATGTTGTTTCTATTGAAGACGGAAAAGGCTGCTATGCAAATTCTGATAGTCTGCAAACATATAGCGCTGCATTGCGGGTATATACAACTCCAATGCCTTCTCTGATAGGGGATGACTTTATCGAATCGTGTTCCTCTTCCTTACAGATATCGGTGAATCCAAGTATTGGCGTAAGCTCATGGCATCTCAGGAATAGTTACGGAGTAACTGCTGAAAACACCAACAGTCCCACTGTAAACCTCATTGCAAACTATGCCGGAGATGATTCAGCATCAGTATCCCTTGCATATGTTGAGAATATTGCCAATTGTCCAAGTGACACTATTTTTTCAGAGGTTGTATTATACAATAATCCTGACTCAATCATTAGCCTGTATAAAGTTGTTGAGAATAATAATTATACAGTCAGTGACACAGTTGTTATTTTCATTAGCGATAATCAAAAGTTTGCAGCTAATGAAATTATTTCAGGGATACCACGCTGGAGTATCGCCTCCGGAGCAGGTGAAATATCAGATTCTACCTCTCTTACAACTACTATTTCCAGACTTATGCAGGATGACCCTTCCTTTTTGGAGTATAGCATTTCAAATGGTAATTGCCCTGTAAGTAAACGTACTCTAAGAATCGAAAGGAAGGAGCTAATGGTGTACGATGGTTTTTCACCCAATAATGACCAGATAAATGATGAACTCTGGGCGATAGGCCTTGCTAATGAAGAGGTGGATTTTAAATTTCAGATTTTTTCAAGTTCAGGAAGTTTTATCAGGGAGATCACCCGAAAAGATATCACGGAAACTGATCTGGCGAATAACTCGGTTGTTTTATGGGACGGTACAACCGATCTTGGAGGTGCAGGAAATTTTATCCCCGATGGAACTTACTATTATGTTTTAATTGTGAAGTACCATGGTGAAAATTTTAATAAAAGGGGAAATGTAATAGTTAAACGTTAAGGTATAAAATGCGCAGATTTATTAACATAGGATTTGGTTTCTTATTTTTTTCTGTTCTACAGGCGCAGGAAATACCCTATGTTCATAGTGTTGACCAATACCTGAATAATGGTCTCATTATCAACCCGGCTTATGCCGGTAGCCGCGAAGCGCTTAGTGCTACGCTGATGCACCGTTCCCAATGGCTTGGGTTTGATGGGGCTCCAATCTCGCAGATTCTTGCAGCTCATACTCCTCTGAAGAATGATAAGATTGGGTTGGGAGTGATGTTCGATAACTTCACTATACCAGCCGTTCAGTATAATAGTTTTTATTTTAATTATGCTTACCGGATGTGGTTAGGAGGTTCCCGGCTTTCACTTGGCCTTAAGGGCGGGGGATATGTATATAAAGAAACATTTCCCGCCTTAAATCTCAAAGACCCTGTTGGTATGGATCCGGCATTTGTTCCCCGAAGTGGATTTGCTCCAAACTTTGGGGCTGGGGCTTATTTATATAATAATAAATACTTTGTCGGATTTGCTGTACCATTTTTCATGAGCCAGTCGGATACAGCCAGGTTTAATTTTGATCCCTGGAATTACCATTATGTATTCACTACCGGTTACCTTTTTGATATCAGCCGGAATTTTAAAATCAAACCGGTAACAATGATCGATTATAATAAATATTTTGTTTCCTACCAGTTCGCTACCCATTTTATACTTTTCAATGATGCTATCTGGTTTGGAACCGCCTTTAAATCAAATAAAGATCTTACTTTTATGCTCGAGGTTCAGATTAATCCCGCTCTCAAAATTGGTTACGCCTATGATCATTCTTTTAGCGAAATATCCAGATTTTCCAATGGATCTCATGAAATAATGATCCGGTACGAGTTGAAATACAGAGCTAATGTTGATGATAGCCCATTTTATTTTTAGTTCATGAAAGCTGTTATTAAAATAGTATTTATTCTTTCATTGCTGTTTACTGTGGTTATTCCAGTCAGGGCACAGAAATATTATAAATTTAAAAAACATCCTGTATCAACCCGTAAATATGATGAAGTATCACCAGTAATGCAGGGTAATAAAATGGTTTACATTTCAAACAGACCGATAAGCGGACTTATTTCTGGCAGCGATATGCAAAACAGGTCTTTTTATAAAATTGTTGAAAGCGAAATGACAGAAGATGGGAGATGGAAGCCCCAGCAATTGTTTGATGAAACTCTTTCAACAGATTTTCATGACGGACCGGTTACCTTCAATGAAAAAGGCGACTTCATTGCATTTTCACGGTGTTTCAATGATAAAACTTCCAGTAAAACAGTTTCAAAATTCGGATTATTTTTCGCCGATAAACAAGACGATGCCTGGGGAAATATAAGGGAATATGAGTTTAACGACAGAACAGCAAATAGTATTTATCCGGCTTTCAATAAAGATGCCACGGTTTTATATTTTTCCTCCGACCGCGCAGGAGGATTTGGCGGGTATGACTTATATGTAAGCCGTTATCAAAATGGCAGATATACTGCGCCTGAAAATCTTGGGCCTGGAATCAATACTCCTGAAGATGAGCGTTATCCTTTCGTGCATTCCAGCGGGAGGCTGTATTTTTCAACAACAGGACATGATAACAATGTGGGTGGATATGACCTGTTTTATTCGGAATTCTATAACGGGAAATGGATACCTCCAATTAAACTTCCGCCTCCTTTTAACTCAGGACTCAATGATTATACATATTATGTAGATGATAAATTTGAAAAAGGTTTTTTTACTAATAATCGCGGTAATACCAGGGATATTTGGACATTTACTTCTACCATACCGAATTTTGATATATGCCAGGAACAAAAAATAAATAATTATTGCTTCATTTTTTTCGAGGAAAATACAGTAGAACTCGACACCAACCTTTACCTCTATGAATGGAATTTGGGCGATAATTCAAAGATTCGCGCTCTTGAAGCCCAACATTGCTATGCAGGTCCGGGGAAATATTTAGTCAGTCTGAATGTTATTGATAAACTTACAAAAGAAGTTTTATTCAACCAGGCTGAATATGAATTGAATATCGAGAAAATTATTCAGGCGTATATAACTTGTCCGGAGATTATTAAAGTTAATAACAATATTCAGTTTAACGGATTGGAATCTTATTTCAGAGAAAAGAAACCTGGCGAATTTTACTGGGATTTCGGTGATGGAACCAAAGGCATTGGAGCTTCTGTTCAACATCAATACCTCGTTCCGGGTACATATTCGGTGAAACTTGGTGTGACTGAAGATAATCCTGATGTTAAGGTGGTTGGGAGTGAGTTTTGTTCATTTAAAACTATAGTTGTTACAGAAAATTAATACCTTGTCACGCTTTTTTATGGAGATGTAATTCAGAGAACTTTAAAAACTTTGGGAAATTTGCATAGTATTTGCATTATGCCGTTTAAAGCGATTCTCCACTTAAGGAGTTTTTTTAAAAGTTAACCATGAAACGACTTTTATTCATATTCACTTCTATAATTGTCCTTTCGGAACTGATTTATTCGCAGCCTGTACCGAACGTGGATGAGAATATTCCTTATCTCATGACATTTGGCAATAGAGCTGAAACCAGTTGGGGAGATGATGATTACTCATCAACTTTCTTTGTTTTACTTCCCAGGGAATTTAATCAACCTATTTTCATCAGGGTATATGATCCTGATATTGGTGGGGATATCGACGAGATAGCCGGAGTCTGGGACACCCGTACATCCTACTCTGTTTATGGTGGCAAAGGATGCTGGTCTGATAAAGATGCACAGGGAACAGATCCAATCGGTAACTATAAAAGCGGAACCCTGCTTGCTACCAGAACTTTTGGTGAAGAACCACAGTATGATAAGGGTTATTATACTTTCGGACCTTTTAATCCCAGTGAAGGTGAATATACGGAAAGATGGGATGGGAACGTTTTTAAGATCATCTGCGAAGGTATCTCCGGTGATGATGGAAACATGTACCGATACTTCCTTAGTACCGACCCTAACTCCAATAAACCCGTTGAAGGGGCCAATGCATTTGCATACGAGTATTCATTCAGAATGCACAACAATGCCGAAGAAGTTTCACATATATATCCATTCGTTGACGATCAGACAATAACCGTCAGGCTTTCTAACTTCGATTGGGATAACGATGGATTTATACGTACTGTTTCTGTTGCCAGAAAAGGACAATTAAGCCGTGTTTCTGGTGAAAATAATTGGGAAACCAGTGAATTCAGGATACTTGACACCGAAAAAAACACCTCCCTTGATATCCAGTTTATAAAGAGAAAAACACCCCCGGTAAAGAATAATAACGTTGTGATTTATGTGAAAAACCAATACGGACAAAACCTTGAGTTTTTTACAAGTCCAATTGGTGGAGTGCCAAAATATAAATACAGCATTGGGGTTAAACCACAACAATAATTTTGTTTAGCGGGAAAAATGGTGAAATATAAAAGCAATATCATTCTGATTCTGATTCTTCTGCTTGTTAATGAAGGATATTCTTTTTCCCAGAATTTCAGATTTAAAGTATTTGATTCGGATAAGGGGCTTTCCAATAAATATATTAATACCATTAACCAGGGTGCAGATGGATTTTTGTGGCTTGGTTCAGGTGAGGGTGTTTTTCGCTTCGACGGATTCCGGTTTATTAATTATTTCCCGGGTGATTCTCTTCCTCAAAAAATCGTTATTAGTAGTTTTAAAGATAGTAAAAACCGGATGTGGTTTGGCTACCGCGACGGATCTCTGGCTATGCTTGATGGTATACAATTCAGATTGCTCACAATTGAGGATAACAACAAAAGTAGCATTAACGGTATCGGGGAAACAAAATCCGGTCAGATAATTGCAGCTACTCAGGATAAGGGACTGGTAGTCATCAGACAGGATTATTCGATTCAGTACATAACGGAGGGATTCGAAGGACAATTATTATCTTCCATTAACTTTACTGCAAATGATGAACTTTTGACCGGCACATTCGATGGACTTTTTATGTACCGGGTTGATACTGAACTGGGCAAAGCTTCATTAATTGGCCGGTTCGAAGAAATTCCTTACACCAAAGTGCAGTCTATAGTTAAGTCCCCTGAAAATAATAAATTCTGGATAGGCACAGAAACTAATGGTTTATACCTTCTCAATACTGAAGAATCCGATGTGAAATCATATTCTGTTTCAAAGATCGGCACCGAAATGGGACTTAAATATACTAATGTTCTTGATATTTATGAAGATCAGGAGAAAAATGTATGGGTCTGTACTAATGGGGAAGGAGTTTTCAGACTTTTACCCGGAAACAATGACACACTGTTTACAGGTATAAATCATTTCGGAGTTCAAAATGGACTCCTCAGTAATTATGTGTCTGATGTTTTCGAAGATTTGGAAGGAAACCTTTGGTTCGCTACCATTGGAGAAGGAATAACAGTTCTTAACGATCAATCCTTTTCTTTCTTTTCATTTGCAAGTGATAAATTTAATGATAACATTCTTTCTCTCTGCAGCAATGGAAGTCAATATTATCTGGGAGGAGAAACGGGAATTCTGGTTACCAATAAGTCCGGAAATAAAACCGGTTATTTTCTGGATCAGAACAGCGGATTACCTTTGGATAGAATTACGGCGCTTTATATTGACCAACAAAAAACCATCTGGGTAGGAACATCTCATTCCGGAATATACAGGATCAGAGCAGGTAGCCTTATTGCGGAATTATTTTATTTTTCTCAGAATTCACTGGAAAACATTGTTAATACTATTACAGGAGATGGGAAAAACATCTGGATCGCAACTAACGGTGGGGTAATAAGTTATAATATTTCCAACGGAAATCGAACAAAATTTACAACCACGGAGAGACTCCCACATAATAAAATAAATGATATACTGGTTGATTCAAGGGGAGATATATGGATTGCGACCCGGACTAATGGTTTGTATAGCATTACAAGCTTGCAGGAATTCCCGATTGAAGCGAATACCGAACTGGAATTTGTTTCCCTTGTTGAGGATAAAAACGGAGAATTATGGGGCGCCACAAATGGTGACGGAGTGTTTCATTTTTCAAAAAAGTCTTTGAAGTATTATTCAACCCGAAACGGTCTTCTCTCGAACTATTGCTATAGTATAACCTCAGACAGGGAAGGTAATATCTGGGTCGGACATAGTTCAGGTTTAAGCCGGATTGAAACAGTGAGTGAGACAGTGAGAAAATACAGCGCTGAACAGGGCATTAATGCTAATTCCAATTATAATGCTACACTTATTAATTTCAGACAAAATCTGGTTATTGGCACTTCAAAGGGAATAATTGAAATCGATCCCTCCAATGAACGAAAAAACCTTTCTCCCCCAATTCTGAACATAATTGGATTAAAAATCTCTGATGTGGATTACGATTTCAGTCATGATGTGAAACTTCCATACGGAAAATATAAAATTCGAATTGACTTTGTTGGAATAAATTTGAAAAACCCGGAAGCGGTATCCTATCAGTATAAACTCAACGGTTATGACGACTGGTCTGAGCCGACAGTCAATTCTTATGTAATCTACAATCGTGTTGAAGATGGAAATTATACTTTTATGCTTCGTGCCTGCAGCGAAAGTAATATTTGTACCGAAATCCCTCTGAAACTCTCCATTACTGTTAAGATTCCTTTTTGGAAAACTTTGTGGTTCATCCTGTTAATAGTTATAACAACCGTGGGTTCGGTATATGCAATTATTAAATACAGGGAGAAAAAGCAAAAGGAAATTCAGGAATACCTTGAAAAAGAGCTTGATCTGCGTACTAAAGAGGTGATGGAACAAGCAGAAGAAATTGAAAATAAGAACCGTGATATCACCGACAGTATCAATTATGCCCAACGTATACAAGCCAGCATTCTTCCCCCGATGAAAAGGCTGCAGGACACATTCAGCGGAAGTTTCCTTTTCTATCAGCCCAGGGATATTGTTAGTGGAGATTTTTACTGGTACGACAGGGTTTCTGATGACAAGTTTGTTATTGTTTGTGCCGATTCAACCGGTCATGGTGTCCCTGGCGCTTTTATGTCGATGATTGGCACAACCCTGATTAAAGATATATGCAGTCGCCCGGAAGTAACATCTCCATCAGAAGTGCTAAAAACTCTGGACACTGAAATTATGTCGGCTATGAATCAGAATATCGAAGCTGAGAAATCTAATGACGGAATGGATATTATTGTTGCTGAGATTGATTTACACACAAAGTTTCTTCGCATTGCATCTGCAATGCGTCCCCTGATTATTTACATAGGAGGACAACAGGTTTATGTGAAAGGCAGCCGAAATTCGGTCGGGGGCCATTTTGAGGTTGAATCTGAGGGTAAAATTTATCACGAAGATGGATTCCAGCTTTCCAAAGGAGATATTATCTATATGTTCTCTGATGGTTATCCCGACCAGTTTGGTGGTCCTCTGGGGAAGAAGTTTAAAATGGTGCGACTTAAAAACCTTCTTCACGATATCCACGACAAAACCATGGACGAACAATTTAATTATGTAAAGAGTAATTTTAACCTCTGGAAAGAAGACCTGGAACAGGTTGATGATGTACTGTTTATGGGGCTAAAGATTTAGTCCTGAAAGTATAACAACTTCAGAAGTATCTGTATTGCTCCTGTGAAACGCACGGTCAACAAGGTAGAAGGTATAGAAGATGGTGTCGTAAATCGGGTCGTTTTCTGAAATTTTATATTCAAAATCAATATAAAGCAAACCTTTCAGGGTTTTGTTTTGTCCTTCCCTTGAAATATATGGAATTCTGAAATTCTGTTCTCCCTCTTTGCCACTTACTTTTTCAAAAACGCCGTTATTCATACTGTACAGGCTGGTAAAAAAGTTGAACTTAAGACTATCAGCGATAGCTGATGAATCAGGCTGAGAAAGACCTATATCCCCATCTCCATCGGTAAAACTTATTTCCATTTTCCCTATGAAAATTTCATTTCCTAAATCATCAATTGTACTGTATAATGCGAAGGATTTGTAATCGATTATAGGTGTATCAGGGTAACTCACTATTTCTCCGCATCCCGGAAGGATTAATGAAACAGTAAAAAGTATGGCTGCTATTTTTAGTGTTTTCAGCATAAAACCAAAGTTATGAATCGGAATGAATATCCCGGTAAATTCCCCACAAAATTAATGCTAAAGTTTATTTATCCCTGAAGAAAAGTTGCAACGGCACTCCCGTAAAATTAAAATTTTCACGAAGCCGGTTTTCAAGATATCTTTTGTAAGGATCTTTAACGTACTGGGGAAGATTGCAGTAAAAAGCAAAGGTTGGAGCATGCGTAGGAAGCTGCTGAACAAATTTTATTTTCACGAATTTGCCCTTTATGGCAGGCGGATGCAGATCCTCAATCACTTTAAGCATTACCTCATTTAACTTATGGGTAGGAATACGCTGCATACGGTTTTTATACACTTCCATCGCTGTTTCAAGCACTTTGTGTATTCTCTGATGAGTGATTGCTGATGTAAAAATGATCGGCACATCGGTAAATGGTTCCATCCTTTTTCTGATAGCCTTTTCAAAATATAAAGTACTCTTCTGATCTTTTTCGATCAGATCCCATTTGTTAACCAGGATGACAACTCCTTTTCGATTTTTGATTACCAGGTTGAAAATATTCATGTCCTGTGCTTCAATTCCTCTCTCTGCATCAAGCAGCAACAAACAAACATCAGAATATTCAATGGACCTTATGGAGCGCATAACCGAATAAAACTCCAGGTTTTCGCTTACTTTGGTTTTCTTACGCAATCCGGCAGTGTCGATAAGATAAAAGTCATGGCCAAATTTATTATACCGGGTATGAACCGAATCCCTCGTTGTCCCTGCAATTGGGGTAACAATATTTCTCTCTTCACCCAGAAGGGCGTTAACCAGAGAGGATTTACCAACGTTTGGCCGGCCAATAATGGCGAACCGGGGAAGTTCTTCTTCTTCTTTGTTGGTTTCTTTGGAAAAAGTCTTTACCAGGGCATCAAGCATATCCCCTGTGCCACTGCCGGTAAGGGATGAAACAGGATAAATTTCACCTAATCCCAGGTTGTAAAACTCATGAGATTCCAGGCTGCGTTCGTAATTATCAACCTTATTAACTACCAGGAAAACAGGTTTTTTGGCTTTTCGTAAAAGGCCTGCGATACTTTCATCCAGGTCGGTAATTCCATTGGAAACATCAACCAGGAAAAGAATATTGTCGGCTTCTTCCATAGCCAGGCGTACCTGTTTGCGGATTTCTTCCTCAAAAATATCGTCTGAGTTCATTACATAACCACCTGTGTCAATTACTGAAAATTCGATTCCGTTCCAGAGGGATTTACCGTAGTGACGGTCGCGGGTAACTCCTGCAGTTTCATGTACAATAGCATTACGGCTTTCCGTAAGCCTGTTGAAAAGCGTAGATTTACCCACATTGGGACGACCCACAATGGCAACTATATTACCCATTTTATAATTATTATCTGTAACCGAAATTCTTTAATGCATTCTCGCTGTTTCGCCAGTCTTTACGTACTTTCACAAACATCTCAAGAAATACCCTCTGGCCAAAAAATGTTTCCATCTCGAGCCGTGCCTGGGTTCCAATATGTTTTATCGCGGAACCCTTGTTCCCGATTATGATTCCCTTCTGGCTGTCGCGCTCAACATAGATTACTGCTGCGATGCGTATCAGTCTTTCCTCCACTTTAAAAGCCTCAATTTCGACTTCAGTGGAGTAGGGGATTTCCTGCTGATAATTAAGGAGGATCTTTTCCCGGATGATCTCTCCGGCAAAAAAACGCTCTGTTTTATCTGTCAGTTCATCCATTGAATAAAATGGAGGACCTTCAGGCAGAAATTCAAGTATGAGCTTTAAAAGTCCGTCGAGGTTAAATTTCTCCAGCGCTGAAATTGGGAGTACACGGGCTGAAGGAAGAATAGCGCACCAGGTGGCGGCCAGTTTCTCAACTTCTTCCTGGTTGCTTTTATCCACCTTATTAATCAAAAGGATAACCGGCGTTTTAATTTTCGCGAGCTTTAAGGTGATGTCTGAAAGCTGCGCAGGTTCTTCCTTTATATCGGTAACATATAAAATTATATCCGCATCGGTAAGAGCTGATTTGGCTGCACGCAACATGGTTTCCTGAAGTTTGTATTTGGGATCGAGAATTCCGGGAGTGTCGGAATAAACAATCTGAAAATCCTCTCCGTTCACTATTCCCTGGATCCTGTGCCGGGTAGTCTGAGCTTTGGCAGTAATTATAGACAGTTTTTCACCAACCAGCGCATTCATCAGTGTTGATTTTCCAACGTTTGGACTGCCGATTATGTTTACAAATCCCGATTTATGAGCCATTACTCGTAAGAGTTCATTAATAACATGCTGATTTCTTTCTCGCTGAGAAATCTCCATTTACCCCTGGCAAGATTCTTTTTGGTAAGTCCCGCGAAGTAAACGCGGTCAAGACGAATAATATCGTATCCAAGTTGCTCAAAAATCCTACGTACAACCCGGTTTCTACCGGAATGGATTTCGATGCCGACTTCATTTTTCTTTTCAGGACTAATTACGGAAACCGCATCCGGCTGAATAAATCCGTCATCAAGGGTTAATCCTTCTGTTATAGCTTTCAGATCTTTTGCTTTCAGGTTTTTATCCAAAACTACATGATAGATCTTCTTTTTATTGTACTTGGGATGAGTAAGTTTGCCTGCAAGGTCCCCATCGTTGGTAAGTAAAATCACGCCGGTAGTATTACGATCGAGGCGACCAACCGGGTAAACTCTTTCCGGACAGGCATCTGCAACAAGATCGAGCACAGTTTTACGTCCCATTTCATCCTCACTTGTGGTTACATAATCTTTGGGTTTGTTAACCAGAATATAGACTTTCTTTTCCGTTGCCAGTCTTTCGCCGTTATAGCGGATATCATCCCCCCTTTTGATTTTCACTCCCATTTCGGTAACAACCACACCGTTTACGGTTACCAATCCGGCCTTGATATAGTCATCGGCTTGTCTCCTGCTGGAAACTCCTGCATGAGCAAGGTAACGGTTAAGGCGCATTTCACCGGCATCATTGAATTCCCTTTTAATGGGGATATTTTCGCCTTCGGATGCTTTCCTGGGTTTACTGAATTTTTTATATGGAGCTTTGGTTCTGTCATTGCGGAACTTCGGTTTAACCCTGTCCTCCCGGTTGAAATTTCCCGATTCCGACCGGTTACCGTCCCGTGAGGATCTGTCATCATAACCGGGAGCCCGGTTTCCGTCCCTCTGGGTCCTGTTCCCTTCCCTGGGGGCACGGCTTCGGTCTGACTGGTACCCGCCCTGGTCTCTTTGTGGCCTGCCACCACTATTATAAGGTCTGCTGCTATTGCCTGATCCTTCTCTTCTGTCTGAAACCCGGTTTGGGTTATAGTTACCACGTCCTTCACTGGAAGGAGCGTTTCTGCGATCGCCAAAAGCTTTTGGACTGTAAGGTCTTCTGGCGCCCCAGGGTTTATCTTCCCTGCTGCCGCTGAAGTTTCCCCTGTCAGGAAAACTGGTGTTGCTCCGGTCGTGAAAGGGGCGATCGCCTCTGTCATCTGAGGAGGGTTTGTGGTTGTGAGCCGCATCATAAGGACGTGTTTCGCCCGGTCGCAAGCGTGTGGTACGGGGTCTTTTAGGACGGCTTTTAAGGTTTTCACGATTTCTGGCTGAAAAGAGTTTTGATTCTTCTTTTTCCTCTTTGCCATTTTTTTTATTCTCTTCTGATTCAGGACTACGGCTCTTCCCAGAGCGACTTGAATTGTCCCCGGCATTAAAATCTTTGTTCATTTATTATTTTTGGTATTATTAAGCATCAGTACGAATCACTTCGTGACTGAAAAGTCAGCAAAGTTAGCATTTTTAATCGTCGTTTACACATTTATTTTTAATTTTGAAGATTTATTAATAAAATGACCCTCATAAAATCAATCTCCGGCATCCGAGGTACTATCGGTGGTAGACCTGACGAAGGACTCACTCCTCTCGATATTGTTAAGTTTTCTTCGGCTTATGCCAGATGGCTCACAGATCGCAATCCCAACGCAAAACTTAAAGTTGTTCTGGGCCGCGATGCAAGAACTTCAGGTGAAATGGTCGGGAAAATCGTCTCCGGAACCTTGCAGGGAATGGGCATCGATGTAATTTGCCTGGGTCTGGCTACCACACCAACAGTTGAAATTGCTGTCACCCGTGAAAAAGCCCAGGGTGGAATTATTATCACCGCAAGCCATAATCCCGGACAGTGGAACGCCTTGAAATTACTCGATCAGAACGGGGAATTTCTATCGGCAGCCGACGGACAAATTATTATCAGCCATACCCAATCCGATCAATATGTTTATGTTTCTGTTGAGAAATTGGGCAAGCAGCTTAGTATTCCGGCATATGAAAAAATCCATATCGACCAGGTTCTCGCTTTGAAACTGGTAAACCGTGATCTGATTAAGAAAGCAGGATTCAAAGTAGCCATTGATTGCGTTAATTCAGTGGGAGGGCTTGTGATTCCCCAACTTCTGAAAGCGCTTGGTGTGGAAGTGGTTTATGAATTGTATTGCGAACCAAACGGGCTTTTTCCGCATAACCCGGAACCTCTTCCTGAAAACCTTGTTGAAATTTCAAATCTGGTAAAAGAGAAAAAGGCAGATCTGGGATTTGTTGTTGATCCGGATGTTGACCGCCTTGCAATTATCTGCGAAGACGGATCAATGTTTGGTGAGGAATATACACTGGTTTCAGTTGCAGATTATGTTCTTTCTCATACCCCGGGGAACACTGCTTCCAACCTCTCTTCCTCAAGGGCGCTGAGAGATATAACTATTGCAGCAGGTCAGAACTATTTTGCTGCCCCTGTAGGAGAAGTAAATGTGGTCAAAGCCATGAAGGATAACCATTGTGTGATCGGTGGAGAAGGTAATGGCGGAGTAATTTATCCTGAAGCACATTATGGCAGGGATTCACTGGTTGGAATAGCCCTGTTTCTCAGCCTGCTCGCTTCAAAGAAAATGAAATGCAGCGAACTGAGGAAAACCTATCCTCAATACATCATTTCCAAAAATAAAGTTAATCTCTCTGCAGATGTAAATGTGGATACATTGCTGGAATCTGTTTTGGTTCACTTTAAAAATGAAAAAGTTGATACGCGCGATGGTATTAAAATTGATTTTGAAGAGGGATGGGTACACCTGCGCAAATCCAACACCGAACCTATAATCCGTATATATGCTGAAGCAAAAAATCAGGATAAAGCTGATGAGCTTGCAAACGGGATAATAAAATTTTTAAAAAAATAGACGAATAAACAGGTTTTTTCCGTTGTCTAATAAATTGATGAACCTGTTTATAATATTTCACCTTGGGATAGCACAGTTCCTTCAAGCCAGAAAATTTAATTATTGTATATTATTATGAAGAAAAAAATTCTTATTCCACTACTTATCCTCGCTGCTGTTATTATATCAGTGGTAATTTATTCAATGATCCCCGACGGCGAAGGTACTGTTCAGCTTACTACAAAGGTTATTAAAGATAACTTCGAAGTTGTGGTTGCTGTCACAGGAGAACTGAAAGCACGAACCTCCACTGAAATTAAAGGACCCTCAGATTTACGGAGTCAGAATCTCAGAGTACGATCGGTTAAAATACAGAGTCTGATACCTGAAGGAACTGTTGTTGACTCAGGTGATTGGGTTGCAACTCTGGACCGTTCCGAAGCAGACAACAGCTTAAAGGATATGGTAGATGAACTTGAAAAAGACCAATCACAGTTTATCAGAACTCAGCTTGACACTACCATTCAGCTCAGGAAATTGCGCGACGATCTGATTAACCTGAAGTTCAATATGGAGGAAACTAAAATTGCCCTTGAACAGTCGAAATTTGAACCACCCGCTACAATTCGCCAGGCTCAGATTAATCTTGATAAATCAGAGAGGGCCTATGAACAGGCACTGAAGAACTACGAACTAAAGGTTGCTCAATTCAATGCCGAAATGAAAGAAGTAAGCATTAACCTGTCAAAAGAAATACGAAGAAAAGAGGAGATGGAAACTGTGCTAAGAGATTTCGACATACATGCACCCGCATCGGGAATGGTTATCTACAAGAGGGAATGGAACGGACAAAAACGTACTGTTGGTTCAGAGATCAACACCTGGGATCTGACGGTTGCTGAACTTCCTGATCTTTCAACCCTTGTTTCACTCACCTATGTAAACGAAATTGATATTTCCAGGATTAAAGTGGGACAAAAGGTGAAGATTGGAGTTGATGCTTTTCCGGAAAAGAGTTATAGTGGTGTAATAACCGAGGTGGCTAATATCGGGGAGCAACTTCCTAATGCAGATGCAAAAGTATTCGAGGTAAAAGTAGAACTCTTAGAAAAAGATCCTATCCTCAGGCCTTCTATGACAACGAGCAATAAAATTGTGACCCTCCAAATTCCGGATGTCTTGTCTATACCTCTGGAAACAGTTCATACAAACGACAGCCTGACCTTTGTTTATACCCGTAAGGGAGCCAAAAAAGTTGTTGTATTGGGAGAGTCTAATGAAAACTCAATTGTTATTGAAAAAGGTCTGGAAGAAGGTGAAGAATTATTATTATCAGTACCGGAGGAACCTGAAAAATTGAAATACGAAGGACTTGAACTTCTTGAGGTAATCAAGGCAAGAAAAACAGAGGAATCCCAAAAAATGGAAGACATGAAAGATAAGCCGGAAGTAAGACCAAAATTTGGAAGACAAGGACAAAGGAGAGATTCTCTTCGGGTGGGTAAAAGACCAGGAAACCCATGAGCCGCTATTTACACGATATTGTAATTGCTGTAGAGTCCATTCTGGGCAATAAACTGCGCAGCCTCCTTACCGGCCTCGGAATAATCTTTGGAGTAGGCGCAGTTATCAGCATGCTCGCGATTGGCAATGGAGCACGGCAGGAAATCCTGGAGCAGATTAAGATGGTTGGTGTAAATAACATTATGATTACTCCTATCGTTGAACCTGAAGATGGAAGCTCGAATTCAGATACTGAGGAAAGTGAAAAGGAAAAATCAAAGTTTTCTCCAGGACTCAACCTTGCAGATGTGGATGCAATCAAAGCAATACTTCCGACGGTTCACCGAATAAGTCCCGAAGTAGCTCTTAACTCGTATGTTGTTCAGCATGGGAAAAGGGAAACTGCCAAATTACTGGGAGTTTCAAACGAATATTTCAACATCTTTAATTTACAGCTTGAAAATGGCTACTTTTTTAATGATTACCAGGAAGAGAACGGAATCCCGGTTTGCGTGATAGGTTCAAATATTGCCTCACGTTTTTTCCCGAGGCAAAATCCGGTTAATCAATACATTAAATTCGATAAGGTCTGGCTTAAAGTAATCGGGGTGCTCGAAAAAAATAACATCAAGCTTACAAGATTTGAAAATACCGGCGTGAATGTAATGAATGATAATATTTATGTGCCTGTAAAAACCATGATATTACGATTTCAAAACAGAGCTCTGGTTTCTTCGAGGTTAAAATCGACCCAAACAATGATGAGGGGCAGACACTTTTTTTCTATCTCAACAAGCGCCAGCCAGAATACATCATCGAATTATAACCAGCTCGACCGTATCATTGTTCAGGTTAATGACTCCAAAGAGCTTACCCCTTCTACTGAGGTTCTGAGCCGCATGTTCATCAGAAGGCACCAGGAAGTAAAGGATTTTGAAATTACTGTTCCTGAACTTCTTCTGAAGCAAGAACAGCGTACAAAAGATGTTTTTAATATTGTACTTGGCGCCATTGCCAGTATATCACTTTTGGTGGGAGGTATAGGCATTATGAATATTATGTTTGCAACGGTAATGGAAAGAATCAAGGAGATCGGAACAAGGCTCGCTATTGGCGCCAGGAAGAAAGACATTGTAGTCCAGTTCCTTTCGGAGGCTGTTCTTATAAGCATTTCAGGTGGGATAATAGGCGTTATTCTGGGTATCGTGGGAGCAAAACTCATTACCGAATTTGCTGATATACTTACCATTATATCGCCCTTTTCTGTATTAATTGCATTTGGAGTTTCTGCTACTGTGGGGATTGTCTTCGGTTATTCTCCCGCGAAAAGAGCTTCCGAAAAAGATCCTATTGAATCACTCAGATATGAATAGAAAAATATTTTATTGTTTTGCCGGCCTGTATTTTTTCAGCAGTTCATTTTGTTTATTAGCACAAAGCGACTCTACAGTTTTGAAGAAGAACCGGGAGATGAGTTTTCAGGAAGTAATCTCCATTGCCCGCAGCCAGTCGCCCATGGCCGTTACCGCGCGCCACCAGTTTCGCGCAAGTTATTGGGAATACCGGTCATACAAAGCCGGATACCTGCCTAACTTATCTATGAACGTTACATTTCCTGACCTGAACCGGAGTATCGAGAAAATCTCTCTGGAGCAAGGGGATATTTTCGCGGAAAGAAAGCAGATAGGTACCATGGGAAGTCTGGAGTTGAGCCAGAATATCCCTTTTACCGGCGGGAATATCTATATGAGCTCAGACTTACAGAGAATTGACTTTCTGAATGAAGACGGGGGGACTTCCTATCTCACAAATCCGATAAGTATTGGATTAAGGCAACCCATCAACGGCTACAACAGGATGAAATGGGAAATGCTTCTGGGACCATTAAAATACGAAGAATCCAAAAAAGACTATATCAATGCTTTAGAAAGAGTGTCGATCCGTGCAGTTAACTACTTTTTTGACCTGGCCCTGGCGCAAAAAAACCTGGAAATATCTAACCAGAATTATTCCAATGCAGATACCTTGTATAAAATTGCCAGGGGCAGATACCAGCTGGGCACCATTGCAGAGAATGAATTATTGCAGATGGAACTGTCAATGCTGAATGCAGGGACATCGCTGAATGAGGCGAAAATTGATCTCGCAATCCGGAAGTTTCAGTTGAATTCCTTCCTGGGATTCAGCCAGGAAGAGGATATTGCCTTAATAATTCCCGAGGAGATTCCGGGAAACGAGATCCAGCTAACACAAGCCCTGGAGGAAGCAAAGAAAAATAATCCCGATGTTCTGGAACGTCAGAGACAACTCATTCAAGCCCGGCAAAGTGTTGCCCAGTCCAGGGCAGAAAAAGGACTGAATGCGGATCTTTTTGCTACGTTTGGTCTTAGCCAGAGAGGGGATGAGTTCGAAGGACTTTATGTGAATCCTCAACAACAGGAAAGAATAAGACTGGGTATTGAAATTCCAATCATGGACTGGGGATTGGCCCGGGGGAAGTATAAAATGGCACAATCGGCACAGGAGGTGGTCAAAACCAATGTGGCACAGGCTGAGATGGACTTTGAACAGGAAGTCTTACTGCTCGTGATGCAGTTCAATCTACAGGATGACCAGCTTAAGATAGCCGCAAAGGCTGATACCATTGCCAGGCTTAGGTATGAGGTATCAAAACAAAGGTTCCTGATAGGCAGAATAAGCGTTCTCGATCTCAATGTGGCTTTACAGGAAAAAGATGTCGCAACAAGATCTTACATCGCGGCGCTTCGGAATTATTGGAATTATTTCTTTAACATGAGGTCGCTTACCCTTTACGACTGGATAAATGATCAAACCTTATCAGAAGAGTTTGACAGCTTGATAAGATAATGTAAATTTGGGATCAATGTCTATTCAATAATATGATTCCTCTTCGACTGCTCAACCTTATTCCGCTTTTTGTTTTCACAGGATATTTTGCCTGTGCACAAAGCCCTGGGCTTGTAAGGTTTGATGACCTGTCTTTTAATTCAGAGTTTGAAAAGGACGCGTTTTCAAAATCTCAAAACAATAATAATAACCTCCTTAGTCTTTTTCTTGCAATTTCTCCGGAATCAGATCATAATTTATATGAGCAGGTAAATCAGAAAATCCAACAGGAAACGGAAAGGATAAAAATCAAGAAATTTGAAAAGCTTAAGGATGAAAAGAAAGTTGCCAGAATTTATGACTTTGTAAATGGCGAAATTCTGGATCGTTATGAAGAGCAAACCCTTTTTCCGGACATCTTTTCTTCAGGTAATTTTAATTGTCTTACCGCTTCTGCATATTATGGTTTTCTGTTTACAAAACTCATGATCGGTTTCGAGTTTAAAGAGACCTCAAACCATGTCCATCCTGTGGCATTTCCAAAAAGTTTACAGATAAAAGTTGAAACCACTGATCCGGTTTTCGGGTTTCAGTATTTCGATACCAAACTTAAGGTTCAATTTGTAAATTATCTCTTAATTTCAAAAATTATCAATAAGGAAGAGGCTAAAAACAATTCAGTTGATGATATCTTTAATAAGTATTATTTTCCCGAGTCAAGTATAGGGATGAAAGAGCTGGCAGGACTTCAGTATCTTAATGATGCATTTTATAATTATGTTCAGGATAAATTTTCTTATGCTTTTAAGCAAATTCAAAAAGCCTATTTTTTATATCCTTCCGATCGGATTTCAACAGTTATGTTGTTTCTCTTATCCCGCTGTATTGCTGAAACAGATTATAATGATATAGAGGATGTCTCACTTCTCGCATTTGCTTCCAGGTTTGTGGGTAAAGAACTAAATAAAGAAACGTTTATTAATGAATTTAAAATTCTTACTGATAAGGTCCTTCTGCAACGATCACAGACTGCATTATATGATGAGTTGTATAAATATCTCATCAGCAGAATGGATGAAAGTGAAGTTCGCAAAGCGGTTGAAACGGAGTATTTCTTTCAGAAAGGTAAATTGTTATTAAGTACATTCCGGGTGAAAGAGGCGCTTTCGAATTTTGAACAAGCGCTTTCTAATGAACCGGGGAATCTTGAATTACAGACTTTTTCAGTTCAATCTCTTGCATTCTCCTTTTCAACCGCTTCCAATCAGGAGATTGTAAATACCATTGAAGAATTTGAAATGCGATTTCCGCTAATACAATCAAACGAAGCCTTTATCACCCTACAAATGCTGGCTTATCTGCAATTAGGAGAAGAGAAATTTGATTTTGATAAACCATCTGAAGGAGAGATTTTACTTAAAAAATTTGAAAATCTTTATAATTTGCATCCCGGAATATCTATTCAATATGAAAAGGTGGGTGATGCTTATTCGGCTGCAGCGGTATATTATTTTAAGCGAAATGATATTATTAAAGCCCGGTTTTACCTTAATCGCGGACTAGCTCTGTCACCCGAAAATTACCAGCTTATGTACAGACTGAGAGCTTTATAGACAGAAATAGATTTTTCCGGGATCCTTTAAAAGAAGATCTTCAAACACTAACTATTGAGGATCTGAATGGCAGCCTGTGAGAGTTCAGTCCGTTGCATGAACAACCTTGCTTTGAAGCATTATTTATTATCAATTGCAAGATTATACAACCGACTGATCACGTTAATATTTGATTTACCGGTTTTGTAGCTTGCTGTTATAATCATAGTCTCCATTCTGTATCCACCTTTGTTGACAGTAATAATATAGCTTGCTTCGCCATCTTTTCCGGGGAGTTGCCATTGAAGGGGATCAATGTATTTTCCGTCCACAAGATCGCCCAGGTAAAAGCTCGTTCCCTGCTTTGGACTGCTTAGACTGAAATGGAGAATATATTTATTTTCTGCAAAAAGACGGTTTTCTTCCCTTACGATAATCTTTGGTTCATCTTTTAAAAGTTCACCTTTCATGTTATATTCCCTGAGCCCTATTCCCGGTAGATTTTCCCGGAATGGAGCTTCTGACATAATTATCCCGTTTTTATAATAAGAGATTTTGACTCCGTCAATTTTCCCTTCCTTATATGGAATATTCCTGTATAGTTCGCCTGTACTATAAAACCACTGGGAAATCCCTTCCCTTTTACCGTTTTTATAATTCATCTTTTGCTCTAATTTTCCGTTCGGGTAGTAGCTTACTGCAGGGCCGTCGAGTTTACCCATATTAAAGGTATAGACACTGCTTAGATTTCCGTCCCGGTCGTACTGTTTCATCAGGCCGTGAGCCAAAGTGTCTTTTACCTGCGTTTCAGATTTTATAATTCCATCGGAATAATACTCCACAGCCACACTGTCTTCAATTTTTTTCTCAGTTACGTTATTACACGAATACAGAAAGACTAGACATACAGCCGCAATTAATGTATTTTTGTTCATATCTTAACTCATCTTGGTTAAATTGATAGTTTTAAAGATACTAACATAATTCTGAACATCCGATTCTATATTAGTATATGTAGCATGAAATTTTATATTTTTGCTGAATAAAGTTAAAAATGTATATATTTATCTAATTATTTTAACTTGCTTTTCGGCGTGGATATAATAACTTAAGACTAAAAAATATGGATAAGATTACGATTATCGGAGCGGGTAATGTTGGCGCAACATGCGCGAATGTTATTGCTCATAAAGATCTGGCAAAGGAAGTAGTGCTGGTTGATATTAAGGAGGGTGTAGCTGAAGGTAAGGCATTGGATATCTGGCAATCTTCTTCCATAAATAATTTTAACTCCCGTGTAACCGGCTCAACCAACGATTATTTAAAAACCAAGGGTTCCGGAATTGTGGTAATCACCTCAGGTCTGCCCCGCAAACCTGGGATGTCAAGAGACGATTTGATCAAAACCAATGCCATAATTGTAAAGGAAGTAACCGAGAAGGTGATAAAATATTCACCCGAGGCGATTCTTATCGTTGTTTCTAATCCACTTGATGTTATGACCTATGCTGCATACATGACGGCAAACAAACCCAGTCAGAAGGTTTTTGGTATGGCTGGTACACTTGATACAGGCAGGTATAAAGCATTTATCGCGGAAGCCCTTGATGTATCCCCAAAAGATATCCATGCAATGCTCCTGGGCGGTCATGGTGATACCATGGTACCTCTGCCCCGCTATACTTCTGTAAATGGTATTCCGGTAACCGAATTACTCAGTAACGATGTGATAGAAAAAATTGTAGAACGGACCCGGAAAGGGGGAGGAGAACTGGTGAATCTGATGGGGACTTCGGCATGGTATGCACCCGGTGCAGCAGCAGCTCAGATGGTTGAGGCAATAGTGGATGATCAGAAACGGATATTTCCAATATGCGCCTATCTTAGCGGGGAATATGGGTTAAAGGATATCTACCTTGGAGTACCTGTAAAACTCGGAAGGAAAGGAGTTGAGGAGATCATCGAGATCAAGCTCGACAAAGAGGAGAAAAAACTACTGGTTGATTCTGCAAATTCTGTAAAAGAGACTATGAAAATTCTCGATGAAATGAACCTTTTCTAATAAAAATAATCAGTAACTTCATGTGGTACTAACCAGACTCATGCCTGTCAATTTCAGAATTCCTATAAACATAATTGAACTGGACGATAAAAGTTACCACCTTTTGATTCAGGTGCGGATAAATGATCTTCCTGTAAATGTGATCATCGACACCGGGGCCTCACGAACGGTATTTGATAAGTCATTGCTCGGTGATAAATTACATATTCTGAAGACCCTTGATCCGGAAGAAATTCATTCCGCTGGAATAATAGCCGGAAACATTGAGAGTTTGGCCGCCCTGGCCGCATCTTTTAAACTGGGTAAACTCGAATTGATCGATTTCCCCGTTGTGTTGATTGATATGGAAGGTATAAACCAGCTTTACATGAAGGTCACAGGTAAAGAAGTCCATGGTTTACTGGGAAGTGATTTCCTCCTCGATTTTAATGCAGTGATCAATTATGAAAAAGCATCCCTCACGCTAAAAAAACCGGTAGAAGGATTATAATAAATCCTTTACTTTCCTGCTTCTTTAACACATTTGATCTCAATATGAATTCTAAAAAAATAATACTATATTTGCGGTCATTTTTAAATGATTCTCAAAAAAAATAAGAATAATTAAACCGCTTACAAATGCAAAATAAAGGAGCTATCGGGTTATTCGCCATTGTTCTGTCACTGGTTTGTGTATATCAGCTTTCTTTTACCTTTTTTTCCAAACAGGTAGAAAAAGATGCTATTGAGTATTCACAGGGTGACCCGGTTAAGGAAAAAAACTACATCGATTCAATCGCAAATGAGGTAGTATATAATTTCGTGTGGTTAAGGAAATATACCTACATGGAATGTAAGGAAAGAGAGATAAATCTGGGACTCGACCTGAAAGGCGGGATGAATGTTATCCTCGAGATTTCTGTTGAAGATGTAATCAGATCGCTTGCTGCTCCTCATTATCTTGCTGATCCTGTCTTCAACCAGACCATGACCCTGGCCCTTAAGAAAAGAGCTACCGTTCAGGCGGATTTTGTTGTGCTTTTTGCGGAATCTTTCCAGGAAGTTAACCCGGGTGGTAAGCTGGCACAGTTCTTTATGACTCCTGATACAAGAGGTGAAATTGATTTGAATACTCCTAATAATGATGTTGTAAGCTATCTCAGGAAACAGGCTGAGAGTGCCATAGATAACTCTTTTAACGTTTTACGGAACAGGATAGACCGTTTTGGTGTTGTGCAACCTAACATTCAGCGTCTCGAAAGACAAGGACGCATCCTGGTTGAATTACCGGGTATTAAGGACCCGGAAAGGATTACTAAACTCCTTACAGGTACTGCTAACCTGGAATTCTGGACCACATATGAAAATACTGAAGTTCTTCCTTATTTTCAGCAGGCAAATACTTTACTTAAGGAAATTGCAGAGTCGGAAGGAGAAACGGGAATTCTTGGTTCAGCAGAATCCGCAACTCCTCAAACTTCAACAAAAGAATCCGGTGAAATATCCCTTCTCGATGCACCTGAAGATTCTGTAAGTGAAATCAGCCTGATTGGAACACAGGATAGTGCCAGCATCCTGGATTCACAACAGGATCAGATCAGAAAAGAAAATCCCCTGTTTTCTGTTCTTATTCCCTATCTTGATCAGCAAAACCAGCCGGTTAATGGTTCAATTGTAGGTATAGCTAATGTCCGCGATACAGCAACGGTAAACGGATTCATGCTCAGACCGCAGATAAAATCTTTGTTTCCGGGTGATATGAAATTCTACTGGAATCAGAAAACTCTTAAAGAAAACGAAACTTTCATCCAGTTGCACGCCTTAAAAGCAAGTCGTGAAAAAGGAGCTTCCATGACAGGAAAATATGTTACTGAAGCTTCCATGCAATTCGGGCAATTTAAAAATGAAGCAGAGGTACACATGTCTATGAATGGCGAGGGAGCCAAACGATGGGCAAACCTTACACGCGAAAATGTGGGCCGCTGCATTGCTATCGTTCTCGATGGATACGTGGTTTCAGCCCCTGTTGTTAATGGTGAAATTAAAGGAGGCAGCTCCAGTATTTCAGGAAACTTTACACAGGCTGAAGCAACCGACCTGGCAAATACTCTGAAATCGGGTAAAATGCCTGCCCGTGCCAGGGTTGAATCAAGTGAAGTGATCGGACCATCCCTTGGACAAGCTTCCATCACCTCCGGTCTCAACTCATTTATTTTTTCTTTTATAATCGTGCTGCTTTATATGTTGTTCTGGTATAGCCGCAGCGGAGGATTTGTAGCCAATATTGCTCTTACAGCCAACATGTTTTTCCTGATCGGTGTACTGGCCTCTCTTCAGGCGGTGTTAACATTGCCCGGTATTGCCGGTATCGCACTTACGATTGGTATGGCCGTGGATGCAAACGTTCTGATCTTTGAACGTATCAAGGAAGAACTGGCCGCTGGAAAAGGGACAAAACTTGCTATTGCCGATGGTTATAAAAATGCATATTCGGCAATTATCGACTCCAACGTGACAACTTTACTTACCGGTGTTATTCTGTATGTTTTCGGAACCGGACCTATCAAAGGTTTCGCGACAACCCTGGTAATTGGTATCCTAACCTCACTTTTCTCAGGTATCTTTATTACCCGCTTAATCTACGAGCGGTTGCTTGAAAAGAACCGTAAACTTACTTTCAGTACCAAAATGACCGAGAACCTGTTCAAAAATGTGAACATCGACTTCCTTGGAATGAGAAAGTATTTTTACATAATCTCCGGTGTAATAATCATTGCAGGACTTATTGCCCTTTCTTCCCGTGGGTTAAGTCTGGGAGTTGATTTTACCGGTGGTAGAAATTATGTGGTTGAATTTAAACAGGATGTTAATACTCTGGGAATTCGGGATGCTTTGAAAACAGAGCTGGGTGAATCACCTATGGTTATAACTTTTGGAGATAAAAACAGGGTCAGAATCACAACGAAATACCTGATCGAAGATGACAGACCGGATGTTGACAGCATTATTAAAGCTAAGTTTTACGATGGCCTGGTTCCTGGCTTTATAGAAGAGGGAGCAATCTCAAAAGAAGATTTCATTAATACGGATCAATATGTAAAAAGTTCACTTAAGGTAGGACCTGCTATCGCAACAGATATTAAAGTGCAGGCTGTCTGGGTAATTTTACTTTCCCTTGTAATGATTTTCTTCTATATCCTGATCCGTTTCCGTAACTGGCAGTTTGGACTGGGAGCCATAGTGTCACTGGCTCACGACGTGCTTATTATCATTGGCATATTCGCCCTGTTACATGGGTTTATGCCATTCTCTATGGAAATCGACCAGTCATTTATTGCCGCGATACTTACGGTTATTGGATATTCCATTAACGATACAGTGATCGTATATGACCGTATCAGGGAATTCCGAAACCTGTTCAGGAAGCGTGGAGATTATGAAACTATTAACAGAGCCATGAACAGCACTTTAAGCCGGACATTTAGTACTTCGTTCTCGACTCTTATTGTTATAGGCACTTTATTTATCTTCGGTGGAGAAGTAATCCGTGGATTTGTGTTTGCCCTGCTGATTGGTATTGGAGTCGGAACCTATTCATCGGTATTTATTGCAACTCCGGTTGTATTTGACACCATCAAAAGACGAATTGCAGATAAAGAAGAAACGAAATAGGTTTTTAGGTTTTACTCCTTTAGACTGAAAGGTAACAACTTAGGTCAAAATAATAATAATAAAAACAGGGGCCATTCCTAAAACAGGGATGGCCTCTTTTATTTTCCTTAAAGTTCAGCTATATTTGACCAAAATTACGATTATGCAGGGTAGTATTTTATTCATCAGCGGACAGGAAATTGTAATAATTTTTGTTGTATTCCTTTTGCTCTTTGGTGCGAAAAGCGTTCCTGACCTGGCAAAAGGACTGGGAAAAGGTTTACGGGAATTTAAAAAGGCAACCGACGATATTAAAAAAGAATTCAGGGAAAGCACCTCCGAGATCACAAAAGACATTAACGATATTAAAACCGATATTGAAAGCGAAACCCGTGAAGTGATTGATAAAGTGAATAAAGACATCAATACTGATTAGGATGATAAAGGCTGAAAACATCCACAAATCCTTCGGAGCCCTTGAAGTACTGAAAGGAATCAGCCTGTCAATAAATCCCGCGGAAATAGTCTCCATCGTTGGTGCAAGCGGAGCAGGGAAAACCACACTGCTTCAAATCATTGGAACACTCCTCCCTTTTGAAACGGGTAGCATTACCATTAACAACATCGGAATACACTCATTGAGAGAAAAGCAACTCGCCCGCTTTAGAAATCAAAATATCGGTTTTGTATTCCAGTTTCACCATCTTTTACCTGAATTTACTGCTTTTGAGAACGTATGTATACCCGGTTTTATCAGTGGAGCCTCACGCTCAAAGGTGGAGAGCAAAGCCCGGGAATTACTCTCTTTCCTGAGGCTGGATCATCGCTTCGATCATAAACCAAATGAACTGTCCGGGGGAGAGCAACAACGCGTAGCAGTTGCCCGTGCTCTGATCAACAATCCGTCTGTGATTCTTGCCGATGAACCCTCAGGAAATCTGGACTCCCGCAATAAGGAAGAACTTCATGAGCTCTTACTTTCACTCCGGGTGAAACTCCGTCAAACCATCGTTCTGGTTACCCACGATCCACATCTTGCCGATATGGCCGACAGGAAACTTACCATACAGGACGGGTTAATTCTTGGTTCCTGAAATCCCTGCCCATTGAAAAAATCAGAATTAAAAAGCCTGCTCGACACTTATGTCGATTATTTCAACCGTCGCTCATTTATTGTTTCCGATCCAATTCAGGTACCCCACAGCTTTTCGAAAAGGGAAGATATAGAAATCGCGGCTTTTATCACAGCAACCCTGGCATGGGGGCAGCGCCCTGTAATGATTAAAAACGCATTCAGCCTTCTTGAAAGCATGCCCGATGGGCCTTATCAGTTTCTAAAGGAGGCCGATGACGATACTTTTAATTATTTCATGAATTTCAAACACCGGACTTTCAATGGTATTGATTGTATTTTCTTTCTTAAATCTTTACAAAATATTTATTTTTATCACGGGGGATTAAAAACTGTTTTCGAAAATGGCTATCGCCAAACCGGGAACATTCCGGGTGCAATCATGCATTTTAGAAATACTTTTTTCAGCATTCCTTTTCCCCAACGCACTCTTAAGCACGTCGCAGATGTAGAAAAGAATGCTGCTGGAAAACGTATCAACATGTTTCTGCGCTGGATGGTCAGAAAAGATGATAAAGGAGTGGATTTTGGACTTTGGAATATTCCGTCATCAGCCCTTTATATACCGCTCGACCTGCATTCCGGGAAAATCTCACGTGAACTTGGAATACTGAAACGTAAACAAAATGACTGGAAAGCAGTCCGGGAATTAACATTCCGACTTAGAGAATTCGACCCGGATGATCCCGTTAAATACGACTTTGCACTCTTTGGCTTAAGCGCATTGGGTAAAAACTATAATCATGGCGAATAGCGGGTTCCGGTTTAAAAAGTTCACCATCAGGCAGGATCAGACAGCTATGAAGGTTGGTACCGATGGTGTGCTCCTGGGCGCATGGGCAGATATTACCGGGTGCCGGAGAATACTTGATGTGGGTACCGGTACAGGTCTCATTTCCCTGATGCTGGCCCAACGAACGGAGGCATTTATAGATGCAATTGAAATTGACCCGGAAGCCGCTGAACAGGCAACTCAAAATGTTGCGGATTCACCATGGCCGGACAAAATCAATGTAATTTGTTCCTCGTTTCAGAATTTTTATAACAAACCATTATCAAAATATGACCTGGTAGTTTGCAATCCGCCTTTTTTCAGCAATTCCTTAAAAGCTAAATCTCTTACCAGGACACTGGCAAAGCATAATGACACTTTGGAGCTCGGTGAGCTATTAAAGGGCACAATAAACCTTTTAAATTCATCGGGACATTTAAGTATAATTCTTCCTGCTGAATCAGAACACGGAATGATTGCGCTTTCAAAAAAAAATCATTTATTCCTGGCAAAAATCCTAAGAATACGACCAATCCCCGGAAAATCCTTCAAACGGATTTTGATGGATTTTTCTTTATCTGACCAGGGATTAATTGAAAGAGAGATGAACATAGAAACCGGCCCCCGGCATCAATATTCGAAAGAATATCTTGATCTTACGAGGGATTATTACCTTTGATTCATGACGGTCGAAATGTCACGTCGTCACGTCGTCACGTCATCACGTCGTCACGCCAGTTAACTCAACCTGAAATCCCTCTCCTCGAAACTGATCCCATAAACGCCCAATTCCTTCATCACCGGCTCATAAACCTCTTTTGAAACGGGTATCTGAACACCTTTCAGCTTTATGATTCCTTTAAGAACCAGCTTCGCGGTAATGGCAACAGTGAGTCCAACGGTTATGGACATGGCTGTATGTGTCTGATCTTCACCAATTACAACCAGGGTCGAATATAATTTCCTGTGCGAACCGATATGCAGGTAATCAAACTGGTGTTCCATCACGATCATATCCTTATCTCCCGGATCGAGCTGCCATTTTTGCTCAAGGATATGCTGCAGGCACCGGGCAGGTGTCAGACCAGGATTCCCGATCTTAATCTTATCATCAAATAGTCCGAGCCACTCAAGCTTTTTCATTAAGGTGGAATCTTCAGCAATTCCGAGGTACCGGGCAATCTTCGATTCAACCGGATCTATAATATTATATGCAAGAAAACTATTTGTAAAGTCGCGGTAAGTCATGTTTTCCGAATCGTCCATGATATATGAATCATCAGTTGCACCCAACTGAACCAACAGATTCCAGGCTTCGCAAAATCCCGGTCTGCGTATGGTTCCCCTGAACATAGTTAAAAGATCAGAAAGTCCATAAGCCTCCTGGTATTTGAGCGAATCCCGGTTGGCATAAACCTCAAACTGTCCATGACCGGGTATCTCAACGGTCTCCGTGCGATCGAATATTTTATGGTATGGAATATATTTGAATTTTCCGTTATGATAAAACCTGGCGCCTCCCTGGCCTGCCAGCACCACACTTCTTGGAGCCCAGGTAAATTTATACCTCCAGGGGTTGTTGTCGTAATTTGGAGCAACCAGACCTCCTGTTGCCGACTCAAATGAAATAAGAGAATCGCCATTCTCCCTGATCCGGTTAATAACCTGCATAGCCGACATATGATCAATTCCGGGATCAACTCCAACCTCATTCATGAGCAACACCCCGTTTGCTTTAGCATCTTTGTCCATTTTCTGTATTTCTTTGGAGACATAGGATGCAGTAATCAGATCCTTCTTATTTTTAATACAGCTTTGAGCAACCAGAATATGAAGTTTCGCGGGTAAAAGAGAAATAACCAGGTCAGACTCTTTTACTGCCTGATCTAACTGACCGGCGTTATGAACATCGAATTGCAATGATTCGCCCCGGGCATGCCCGTTGATTTTCTTTCTGGCAGATTCTTCTATTATATCTCCCACTCTTAATTTCCAGTCGTTTTCCTGAGCATGTTCTAAAAGGTATCGGATGAGTGTTGAAGCAGATAAACCGGCTCCCACTAAAAAAATTTTTTTCATTTCGGATTTTTGAAATTTTACTGCCCTTAAAGATAAGGCTATTGCAAAGGGAATTGCAAAAGGTTAAATGTCTTGTAAAACATGAATGTAAAACAGGAATATTATAATTAGCAGGTTTTTGCTATTTTTGAGTCCCCCTTTTCACATCACTCGTAAATGGAAGCATATTTATTTTTAAGACTATTCCATCAGCGCTTCTATAAAAACAGACTTAAAATACTTTTGTCCGTTTCTTTTATTATAATCTTTCATCCTCAGCTATTTCCACAGGAATTAATTGTCATCGGAACTGTTTTCGATAAAACAACAAATCAGCCTATAAACACGGTTTCAGTCCGGGATAAAATATCATTTAAAGGAGCGATAACAGACGAATCAGGGTTTTTTAAAATTTCACTCCCGGCAGGTCAGCACAACATGGAATTTTCATTTATAGGTTACGAAAGAATTGATACTACTCTGGATCTTTCTGAAAACGTAAAAATATTCGTTTACATGAGTCCGCTTGCTTTTCCTGTTGAGGAAATTACTATCACCGCTGAGGCTCAAAAAGACCAGGTATCCTCCCTCCAGATGGGCACATTTACATTTTCCAATAAGGAGTTAAAAAAATTACCTTCCCTGTTGGGCGAAATTGATGTACTGAAAATACTTCAGCTAACCCCGGGAATCCAGTCTGCCAGCTATGGAGGTGTAGGATTCTACGTGCGAGGCGGAGGAGTTGATCAGAATTTAATATTATATGATAATACGATTATTTATAATCCCGGGCATCTTCTTGGGATCTTTTCAGTTTTTAATCCCGACATAATAAAGAATCTAAGTGTAGTAAAATCAGGTATTCCGGCTCAATATGGCGGAAAACTTTCTTCCGTAATAATCCTGAATAGTTACCAGGGTAATAAGGACTCTGTTGATGTCATGGGAAGCGTGGGTCTGATTTCTTCAAGGATATCTGTAAGCGGACCTGTATTAAGGAACAGGGGGACTTTTATAATCGGGGCAAGACGTACCTATTTGGAATTATTAGTAAAGCCTATTGTCAGACAAACAGTTGCAAGCACATCATTTTTAATTAAAGATAACATTTATAATTTTTATGATTTTAATCTTGGGGCTTCATTACAAATTACTGACCGTGATGTAATTTCCCTGACCGGATACCATGGCAGAGATAAATACAAAATGGACCAGGCCGGGCTAAAGCAGGAAAATTACCTGGACTGGGGTAACAGCATGATCTCTCTGCTTTGGAAACATAAAATTACCGGGTTTGACGATTGGAATACAACTATTTCATGGACGAAATATGATTTTGGTCTTACCGGTTCACAGGCGGAATATTTCTTTGACCTGTTTTCATCAGTCGGGGATTACAATTTAAAAAGCGAACTTTTCCTCAGAAGGAATAAAAATCAGATTATCACCGGTTTTGAGCTTACCGACCACAGCTTTATTCCCAACAGGATTGAGGCGAGAGCAGGAAAATTCAATCTGAAATTTGGACAATTTAGTCCGATGAATGCACTTGAGGGAGGTATATTTATTAATAATGAGTTTTATTTCTCTAAAAGGATAACCATTGCAGGTGGATTAAGATTATCTTTTTTTAATCACATGGGACCCTATACAGATTATGCCAGGAACTCATTAGGAC
>CAYGFI010000001.1:0-108418 GCA_964349045.1 uncultured Chitinophaga sp. | reverse complement strand
ATTATCACTTTTTAATTTTACAATAATTTTTCCAAGGTTAATAATTTTGCCACGGTATAGGGATAACTTTTTCAATGTATTCTCTTTTGTTGATGTCAGATCTCTGTCAATATCCATCAGGTTTAAAAAATCATCAGTTTCAGAAGTAGATATTCTATGTTGCGCAAGGCATAATTCGTAAACGCCAGTATCTCCGATTATGCTGATAAAATTATATTTTTTGAATTGTTCATCCGGAAGATATTTTTCTGGTAATTTGAAATCCGAAACTTCTTTTTTTGATTTAACGGATAGTTCTAAATCGGTTGAACTTATTTTTTCTAACTGAGAATAATCATATTCAATAACCCCAATGATTAATATCTTTTCAGCTGATAAGTCATCCATTGTAATCACACCTTTTTTTACAGCACAACTCATGAAAAAAAACGATACTAAAATTAGTAATCTAAAGAATATTAATTTCATGGCCTTAAAATTTAGTTGATCAATATTTTATCTAATATATAGCTTCTTGATAACATGATTCATAATATTTACGAAATTAATAATTGGATTAAACCGATGAAGATATGTAGCTAAATAAATGGGGTAAGTATTTGTTTATTTCCAGATTTGTTAATTTATTTAAGTTTAATATTACTGTAATAAATATATTATGAAATCCACATGTACTTTGAACACAAACACAATGAACATAATTCCGTGACATGTGGGTTCCATCAGGTCGTTAAAAAATAAATTATATTCTGATGAATACAAAAATTATATTAGGTTTAAGTGCTTTATTATTATGCGGGATAGCTAATTCATGTAGTTCAAAGAAAGAATTGAATAACAATGTACCGCTGGCTCCAGAGCAATACAGGAGGCCAAAGAATATTCATTTAACCAATTATCAATATTCTACAGAAGATCTGAAAAATAATTTTTCGGATGAAATGATGAAACGTTCAGCAGCCCGGTTGGAAATGGTCAACGAGGTTAATGCAAAAGGGGATTTCAAACCCACACCTGAATCAATCGACAGCCATATAATTCCGGAGTGGTTTGAGGATGCGAAATTTGGCATGTTCATCGACTGGGGTCTTTGGTCTGTGGCAGGATGGGCAGATAAAAAGCCAACGGAGAATGATCCATCGGAGGAACCAAGAACATATCCCGACTGGTACGAAAACAGAATGTACAGTCTGTTCAGGGATTATCATGAGAAAAATTGGGGAAGCGATTTCAAGCGTGATCATTTTATTCCGATGTTTACAGCTTCTCAATACCAACCTGAAAAATTGGTTGACATAGCTATTGAATCCGGAATGAAATACATTGTCCCATTTACCAAACATTGCACCGGGTTTTGTTTATGGCCTTCTTCTTTTACACATAGAGATGTTGGGGATATGGGACCTGAAAGAGATTTAATCAAGCCTCTACAGGAAAGTTGCAGGCAAAATGGACTGAAAATGGGCTTCTATTTATGTATCGGAGAGTGGGAATATCCTTTGATAGATAGCACTGGGAAGATCTATAAAGGTGAATGGGGAAAAAGACCTGAAAGTATAACTGATTTAAAAGAATTGGAAACGATGTGGTCAGGTAAAATACCTGTAAAAAACTATTATACCGACTATCTTGTACCATTGGCTACGGAATTTATAGATAATTATGACCCTGATATTCTCTGGTTTGATGCGGAATGGGATACTGAAACATCAACAAATCAGAGTTATGATATAGCTGCATATTTCTACAACAGGGCCGTGGGGAGGAAAGAAGTAGTTGTTAATGACCGTTACGGTGACGTAAACGGAAATGGTCTTCGCTGGCAAAGAGGCGATTTTTATACCAGCGAATCAGAAGGAAGCATGTATGATGATAAGAAGTCATTACATGCCTGGGAAGAATGTCGTGGAATAAGCACTTCGTATGGTTTCGACTGGCAGGATACTGACAAAAATGTGATCAGCTCAGAAAAGTTTATTCATATGTTTGTGGCCATTGTAGCTAAAGGTGGTAATTTACTTTTAATTACAAATCTGGATGGAAATGGTGCATTACCCGAAATCCAGGAAAAAAGGTTAAAAGACATCGGGAAATGGTTAAAAGTTAACGGCGAAGGTATTTATGGAACAAGATTTTATTCCACGGTATCTGAAGGTCCAGTATATTATACCCGCAGCAAGGATAATAAAAAGGTTTACGCCATATCCACAGAATGGCCAGGTAAGGAATTGAAATTAAAGTCAGTAATTCCCAGATCAGGATCAAAAATTTATATGTTAGGAGTGGAAAATCCATTAGAATGGTCTTATAATAAAGCTGAAGGATTAACTGTTATCGAAATGCCCAATAAGCTTCAGAAAGAATCAAACCGTCCATGCAATCATGCATATACTTTTAGAATTGAAAAATAAATATAAATTCATACATCCATGAGGTCAAAAGTTTGTATATAGATTTAGTGTTTTCACTGTAAATACCTGCAAGTATCTTTATTTCACGCATTTAGTTATCATTATTACCTGAAGGAAATTTCCTGATTTCTATCGAGAATACTTTTGAGGGATTGACACTGATCAATAAATTAAATTCATCATCTGTGAACCCACGTGATTTTAATTCCGGATAGAGTTTTTTGAAAATATTCGTATAGGGTCGGATAGTTTGGATTTCTTTTTGCGGATCATACCAGCCTGCATCGTGTGAAATTAATATTCTGTTTAAAATTCCATTTCTTTTAGCGAATAATATTTTTTCAACATGTTTTTCCAATTCCCATCCTAGCCCATCCAGACTTATCCAGCATCCCATCTTGGCTGCTTTAAGATAGTTGTCATTATTAGTTTCATTTTGTGCATGAACCCAAATGAAAGACTTTGGTGAAACTCCCGACTCTTTTAGAATGCTCAATTGCGGCCATAATCCTATAGCTTCACCTGTGTGAGAAGCAATAGTTAAACCTGTTTTTAAGTGAGTTATGGCAGCAGCTTTTACCAACTTTTGATGGATGGTACTTAGGGAATCAGAGTTATCTATACCAATCTTAATAAAGCCTGGTCTGATGGAAGTTCCATCTATCCCATTCTGAAACTCACTTATCCATTTATCAGCAAGTTTTTCTGCTGATATTTCATGAATATAATGAGGTAAAAATTTATTATTCCGGGCTCCATAAAGACCGGTATTCGTAATAATCCTGATTCCGGTTTTATCAGAAATTTTTTCAAGAAGTAATACATCTCTGCCCAGGTAATCCGGTGTCGCGTCAACAAAATAATTTACATTTAATTCTTTAAGCTCTTCGAAATAAGGCATTACCTCATTCAATACTGAATCATGATTCCAACTATCAGGTTGTATACTTTCTGCTCCAATAAAATCGACTAAAATATGCTCATGTGTTAACCATATCAGATTTGAGTCGGAAGGGTGGGTTCCTTTTACATCCTGAATTAATGGTTGTTCAGTAGATATTGAACAACCGAAAGTTATTATTAATATGATAGTTAAAATATTAAACTTCAGTTGTGTAATCATCTCTTTATGTGATTTGTTCATATTTTATACATTACAATTTTGCATAAATTTAGCTGACAATGAAAATAATAGTTGGAGGTTAATCATTCTATTATTTGTAATATCCTAAAAAAAAGGGTACATGAATCATTTTTAGTACTCTTTTTATTAGTACTGATAAGGCTGAAAAAACAATTAAATAACTTTCATACAGCCAATCTATACCGAACTTTATCATTTCAATTTGTGTTTTAGATTTGTATAACAATAATTTTTCAGGAATGTAAAATATAACACCTGTTATATTGTTTAAGTTCTAAATCGAAAAAAATAAAAAATAAATAGATTCAATGAATAGAAACTTCTGGAATAATGATGAGGAACTGTTCAAATTTATCCGTCAGGAGTTGTATACTGCTGTTGTTGGTGATATAATGGACAAAATGGGATTTTTTCACCAATTTCTTCCACCACAGATCCGGCCTCTGAAAGAGGATATGTTTATTGTCGGACGTGCCATGACGGTACTTGAGGCCGATTGCTTCGAAGAATTGAGTCCCGCTTCTCAAAATCCGCTGATGAACAAACCTTTTGGATTAATGCTCGAGGCATTGGATGATATCAAACCCGGTGAAGTGTACATTTGCTCCGGATCCTCACCGGAATACGCCCTCGTGGGAGAATTAATGATGACCCGGGTTAAAATGTGTGGTGGAGCCGGAGCCATAGTAAATGGGTATTCCCGCGATACCAGGGGTATTTGTGAAATAGGCATCCCTGTATTTTCATATGGACCCTATGCCCGGGACCAGGCTCCCCGCGGTAAAGTGATCGATTATAGGGTACCAATCGGGATGAACGGTACCTTGATTAATCCGGGCGACATTATAGTAGGCGATATTGACGGGGTATGTGTAGTGCCAAAAAAACATGAAGAGGAGGTATTTGCCAGGGCGCTGGAGAAAGCCAGGGGAGAGAAGAAAGTTTTGAATGCTATTCAGGGAGGGATGAGCGCTGTGGAAGCATGGAAAACTTTCGGAATCATGTGATCAGATATCTTCAGAATCACTTAAAAAAGTAAATTCAAAATAGAAATCCTCATACACTGATATGTAAATAAATGTGGGTTTCTTGTTCGTAAACAGTCGGACATTATAAACAACTTAATTTAGACTAACATAAAAAATATTTTTTCGAATGAAGATAACAGATGTTAAAGTGTGGCTGGTTGAGGGAATAAAATACAACTGGACACTGTTGAAAATTTACACGGATGAAGGACATACCGGGGTTGGTGAAGCCACTAACTGGCCCGGAAGTCAGATAATTGAGGCAGCTGCCATTGAAGTTGGAAACCGGATCATCGGGCTTGATCCCATGCGAACCGATTTTATCTGGACAAAACTTTACCGTGACCTTAATTGGGTTGGCCCTTTTGGAGCCAGCATGTGTGCAATCAGCGGAATTGATATGGCCCTGCTTGATCTGAAGTCAAAAGTACTTGGAGTTCCAATGTATGAACTTCTTGGTGGAGCATTCCGGAACAGGATCAGGTTGTATGCCAATTATTGGTTTACAGGAGGTGGCCATAATGCAGAAGATTATGCCAGGCAGGCTAAAAAGGTGATAACAGCAGGATTTAAAGGAGTCAAGTTTGATCCGTTTGCACATGTCAATTATTTATACGGGGAAGATCTGAATACAGACCTGGGTTTGTCGAATGATCAACAAAACCTCGCTTTTGAAGTAAGCAGGGCAGTCAGGGAAGCCATCGGCCCTGATGCCGACCTGATGATTGAAACCCATGCTATGCTGAATTTTAAAACTGCCGTAACAATGGCAGAGAGATTGTCTGTATTAGACATTACCTGGTACGAAGAGCCTGCCGGCCCTGAGCTTGCATCCACGCTGCGCACCATGCGCGAACGCATCTCACCAAAAGTATCCATTTGTGTGGGTGAGCGTCACTATACAAGGTATGGCATCCATGATCTGCTCGAACAAAGGGTGGTGGATATTATCATGCCCGATATCACCAGGTGCGGCGGCCCTTCTGAAATGAAACGCATGGCCAGTATGGCTGAAGTATATAATGTACAGCTGGCTCCTCATAACCCAAACGGGCCACTTTCAACCATCGCCAGTGCACAGGTGTGTGCTTCCATACCTAATTTCTTCCGCCAGGAATTCATGTTCAACGACGTACCCTGGAGAGATACCATTATTGATCATCCGGTTTCGGAAATGATCGTTGATGGTCATCTGCAATTGTCCTCAAGGCCCGGACTTGGCGTGGACCTGGTGGAATCAGAAATGGAAAAACATCCGGGTATCAGGATTGCACGAAAAGGTTTTTATATATAGAAAACGGTATCATAATGGTTAATATTAAAACAGAAGATGTGAGCAATAAAAAAGTACTTGTATCAAGGATATTCCCGGAGATTGGTAAAAAATTACTGGAAGATCATGGATTTAATGTCACTTCCTGGCATGAAGAAAGACCAATGACCCAGGGTGAGCTGATTGAACTTGCGAAGAATCACCATGCATTGTTTTGCACGGTGACGGATAAAATAGATAAGATATTCCTTAATAAATGCGCACATCTTGAGATAATTTCCCAGTTTGGGGCAGGATATGATAATATAGACATTCCTGAGGCAACCCGGCTTGGCATTCCTGTTGGATTCACGCCTTTTGTATTAAGCGAGGCAACAGCAGAAATAGCATTTGGCTTAATGATTGCCACCTCGCGAAAAATGTTCTACATGCACAAAAGTATAATAAACGGCAAATGGGATTATTTTAAACCTACGGCAAATCTTGGTATGGATTTGAAAAACAAAGTTCTGGGGATTTATGGACTTGGCCGTATCGGGATGGAAATGTCAAAACGCTGTAAAATCGTTTATAATATGAAAATAATCTACCATAACCGTTCAAAAAACCGGCAGGCTGAACAGGAATTAGACGCTGAATATGTTGATTTTAATACCTTACTTAAAGAAAGTGATGTAATATCGGTTCATTGTACTTTAAATGAAAATACGAAAGGAATTTTTAATGAGTCAGCCTTTGGTAAAATGAAACCGACCTCCATTTTTATTAATACTGCCAGGGGACTGGTTCATAATGAATCCGATCTGATTAACGCACTGCTTAAAGGTAAAATATGGGGAGCAGGGCTGGATGTCACCAACCCGGAACCAATGAGTCCTGATAATCCGCTTCTGCAAATGGAAAATGTTTGCATACTGCCACATGTTGGTTCCGCTACCAAAGAGACAAGAGACGAAATGTCCAGGTTGGCAGCATTGAACATAATTGAATTTTATAAAAACAAACGGGTTCCTCATATTGTTAACCCGGAAGTAATGAAAAATAGAATATAAATCAGTACAATTCTCTTCTTTTTTAATCTGTTTTCAAGGGAACTATATAAGAAAATATTGATCCTGAAAACCCTTTTACAAAAACAAAATCAGGAAGGACGATTAAAAATATGAAAAGCGACATACTGAATGCACTTTCCGGAATATTTCCGGAACGGATACCCTGTAAAGAAACGCTCAATCACCCTGAATTCATTGAATATATTACCGGAATAAATCCATTTGAAAATACACCCCTGGCTTTTAAAATTGCTTGGGAAAAACTGGGAATTGATATACATGTGCCTTTACCAAAAAAAAACGTTCCGCTTCCAAAAGAACCTGAAGGCTCATGGAAAGAAGGTAATCTGCGTTTATCCGGTATGGGGGTTTATCCGACCTCATCAGTGGAAGAGTACTGCCCGGGTATGGATAAATCTGAAATGGACTGGATACTGAAGTATGACCCTTCCCGGGACGGCTTTTTAGATGAAAAAGATCGGGGGAAAATCCCTGAATTTGAAATGCAGGCATCTTTTCGTCCTGAATGCGGACTTCAGGGGGAAGGACATCTTGGAACCATCAGGCAGTTAAAGCAGCTTGACAGGGATTTTATCCTCGAATTTGGTAATAATGCCGTAATGTATCACCTGTATTATACAACACTTTTTATGTTCCCGGTTGTGAAATTTGGATGGGAATCTTTTTTGTTGGGAGCAATAAGTTTTCCTCATGAATTTGATGAGAAACTGTGGAGGCCATGGTCCGAAATTAGCCGGAAATACTCTGAAGTTGCAGCAACTTTAGATACAGAGGTAGTATTCTTCCATGATGACCTGGTATCCGGGACTGGTCCTTATTTTGATATGCCGTTTTACGAGAAATATATCTTCTCGCGTTATGATTATATCCTGGAACCCTGTGTTAAAGCCGGAAAAAAGATTGTATATGTATGCGACGGGAATATGGACGTTTTTCTTGAGCGTCTACTTCATTTTCCTATTGATGGACTTATGTTTGAGAATCCTGCCACACCGTTTACCCGGGTATTAGAAACCTGGGGAAACGCAGGCCGGGGTTTTATCGGTGGTATATCAACTGCATTGCTTACTAACGGAACGACTGAACAGGTTAGAGAACATACCATTGAAGTGATTGAGGCAGGCAGAAAATATCCCGGATTTATCATCAGTTCCTGTGGGGGACTACATGGCAATATCCCGCTTGAAAATATGATTGCTTATTTTACTGCCCGGAAGAAAATGGGAATTTACGCAGACATTAAATAAATACGGATTACAAGGTTAAAATAACCGGTGTAAAAACCAGGATAGCAGGTTAGGTATTATACATTTGAATCTGATAAAAGTGAAGCAGGACGCAGATAGTTATTGCCAAAGGAAAATTATATATAAACAGGTTTAATAATTAAAATGAAAAAAGTAATATTTTTTTCAATTTTCCTCACATTTTTTACCTTATTTGGAAAAGCCCAGGAGATTTTTATCTCAGAAATGACTTTCTGGGGACTGAATACTTCCATTGAAATTTATAACCCGGGTTCCCAGTCTGTAAATCTTACCGGGTATAGTCTGCGTAATTCCAACAATGCAAATCCTTTTCCAACCGATTCAACGAGCGGACTTTATTTCTCCTTCAATGGAATAGATCTTGGTCCAAAATCTGTTTATACTATAGTTAATAGCGGAGCCCCTCAGGAAGTTCAGACAAGGGTTAATAAAGTAGTTACCGATCAGTTAAGCATTCCCGGTGATTATGTATTGCATTTTTTCCACGACGATGCAATGGGATTGTTTAAAAATGATTCCTTAATAGACTTAATTGGTGAAGAGGGTGTCCGGCAGATGTGGGAAATTGCCGGAGTGGATAGCGCTACAGTAAGTAATGTCACCCTGGGTGGACCTTATATGATTACCCGTAAACCATATGTTACCCAAGGTAATACCAACTGGGACAATGCCAGGGGTTATGATCCGGATTCCGGGAAAACCTCTGCTGAAAAATCAGAATGGATCGTGTCATTTGCTGATTACAACAGTCTTGGAATTCATTATACTGATTCTGAACCAGTTTATACTATGGATACAGTCCATTATTTTGTATCACCGGTCGGTAATGACACAAATTCAGGGGAGTCTCCTTCCCTTGCACTTAAAACCATTCAGGCAGCCTTAGAAAGGGTACGGTTGTCAAACAGGGCTCCCTATCAGCAATTACCTGCACTTACCGAAACACCCCCGGGACAAATCATTGGTACTCCGGATAATTATGGGGATAGCATCAGGGATCATTCCAAAACACTTAATAATCCTGTAGTTATTCACCTGATGCCAGGCTATCACCAGGTGCTTAATACCATATTAATCGACAGCTACTTAGGAGGCAATATTCATTTTAAAGGCGAATGGAATGAAGGGGCTTATGCCGAAATTGCATCTGAACTTTTAGCGAAAAATGATAATCCATATTCACTAAAACTTCCTGTAGATAAGATCCCGGTGGTTTCCGGCGGAATAATTTTGACAGGATGGAAAGATACAATCATAAATGGTGTACAGGCATGGGTAAAGAATTTGCCGGAGGTGTCTGGTGGAAGCTGGAGTTTTTATTCCTTATATGTGAACGGCACCAGGGCATTAAGGCCCCGTTTCCCGGAGGTAGGTTCTTTCAGAATTGCTGCGATAATGCCTAATACCCTGGGCGAAACCACAGCATTTACCGACCGTGTAAAGGTTTTTCCCGGCGATGTTTCAGGCAGTTGGAGAAACCTGACAGATATCGTAATGATTCACACTCATAGATGGGTTGCCGAACGAATGAACATCGTATCTTTTGATCCGGGTTCCAACACAGTGACACTGGGTTATATTCCTGGGCAGGATATGAACGGAAGTCATCCGGCACATGGGGCAGGTCTCTCTGCCTATTATTGTGAAAATGTGTACGAAGAATGCAATGCTCCCGGCGAATGGTACCTTGACAGGCCAACCGGAAATCTCTTTTACATTCCCAGGGAAGGAGAGATGAAAGAAACTTCTGAGGTTATCGCACCAAAAGGAATAACCTTCTTTAATATAACCGGTGAGGATGATACCAATGCCTACGTGTGGAATGTAAGTTTTGAAAAAATAGCGTTTATGCATAACAACTCCAAAGTGGATCGTACACCGCAGGAAAGTAGTGAGTTTGGCGGGTTTGCAATACGAGCTTACTGGACGAGGACTTTTTCTGTAAAATCCTGCTTTTTCAGTCATTTGAATGATGGAGCCATAAGATTGGGACAGGGAACTATGGGGGCGGAGGTGGCAGGTTCTTATTTCAGAGATCTTGGTTCATTTGGTATTGGATTATCCGGAAGCACAAACAATACGACAACCAGGTCGGCTTATAATAATTTTCACGACAACGATATTTTTGGATATGGTCTCTTTCATCTTACTCAACAACCAGCCATTAGTGCCGGAAAACCATTGTATTTGACAATTGAACATAACTATATCCGCTACGGTTTTTATAATGCCATCAATCACCAGGCGCATGCAATTCAAGAGGAATCAGGTATAGGATTCGGATACAAAAATATTATCCGGAAAAATCATATTCATACGATTGGCCAGGGAATGGTAAGCGATATTGGTGCCATTTACCTTACAGGTCCCCAGCCTGGCTCGGTAATGGAAGAAAACCTGATTTATGATGTTGAAACCCGTGATTACAGCGGTGGTAGCATCTACATGGACGATAACAGCGCGTACTGGACTGTAAGAAAGAATGTTTTTTTCGGATCCAACCTGGAGGTCTTTCATCAAAAGGGATTTGGTCATGTCAATGAAAACAATATTTTCGCGTATGGAGCATTAAGCTCAGTGGCAAAGAACGGATCAAATAATAATCCTTTGCCTGATCCTTTCGGTTTGGGATATTCGCCCAGCATTTTTACTAAAAATATATTTATACAAAACGGGGGACAACAATTTTTTGAAGACGCAGAGGAGCCTGTAGGGGGAGTAGTTCCTCCTGACCGTAAATTAAACTCTGATAATAACCTGTTCTGGAACTATTCTGTTGACAGCATCATGATGAAAGAAGGGATGACTTTAAATCAATGGCGTTCGATGTATAATTATGACATTTATTCTTTAAGGTCAGACCCGCTTTTCAGGGATCCGTTCCAACAGGACTTTGCTTTGAAATTAGATTCCCCTGTATTAAGCTTGGGCTTTCAAAGCATTGATATAAGCGATGTAGGGCCACGAAAATCAGTATTCACTGAAAATGATGCTGTCTGGATTGATTATCCCGTGAAACAACCCAAAACAGAGTTCTCACCATCCGATATCCCTGGTATACACATGTGGATCACTGCCAAGGACATTAAAAGTGAAAAGGTGGCAGAATGGAAGGACCATACTTATAACCGGTATAGCATGTACCAGTATTACGATAAATTAATGCCCGTTCTGAATCCGGCCGGGTTAAATGGCTATCCTACAGTTCACTTTGATGGTACACAATGGATGTCAACAAGCCATAAGAGCCTCGAAGTTTCAGGATATCTTGCTAAATTCGACAAGGAAGACTTTACCATTTTCACCGTTCACAGTAACTCAGGTAACCAGCCGGTATTTTGCAAAGGCAACCCGGGTTCATCGGGGACCTTAAATATTGGTGCAAATCAGAATAATCTAAAATGGGGAACAAATGGGGTAATTGGCGAACCCGGTGAAGAATTTAAGGTTCGCACATACCAGAGGAGTTCAGGAATAATATCTTACTTTGAAAACAGCAGGTTGTATGCAACCACTTCCACTGAGGCTGCAACGGATTTCAATGAAAACTGGGTTCACAGTTACCTTGGCAGATCGGCTTCTGTCTCTTCAAACTACCTGCAGGGGGATATTGCAGAGATCATCATTTACCGGGGTAAAATGAGTGAAGCTGATCGCATGGAAATTGAAAATTACCTGTACCATGAATGGGGTCTGAAAAGCTCCGTCATGGTGGAAAAAACCACGGAAATTCCTTCAATAGTCTCTGTGTATCCATGTCCGGCATATGATACTGTGCAATTAAATGCGAATGGCCGTGAAATAAATAAGCTGACAATAATAGACGGCTGTGGAAGAACTCTGTTCAGAAAAAAAGTAAATAATACTGAGGCGGTTATTGATATATCCTGGCTTGAACCGGGTTATTACTCAATAATGATTTACACAACCGACGGGCCGGTCCTAAAGAATCTTATCAAGCTTGCAAACTAAGTAATTCATACAATAATAACTTAATAGTATCAATATTGTAATATTTAAAAAATGTAAAATTGAATTTTAAAGTTCTGATTATGAAGCATATGAAACTGAACCGGAGGAAATTCATTTCAACAGCCGGGCTGATGGGTGGGATGAGTGTTTTTGCGAATACGGGCATACCTTTTTCCAATCCAACTCCTTCGAAAGAATCATTATCAAAAAAAACAGATGATTTGCCAAAGAAAGGCATGATATTTATAAATCACCTTGGTTTTCATAGAGACCTGTCAAAATTCTTTGTTATTACCGATCCATCTGCAGACACTTTCGTCGTTCGACGTGCCCACATGAACCGGGTTAATTCGAACGGTGAAATCGTATATTCTGGAAGTCTGTTTTTGGTTGATCGCGATTTAGGTCAGGGCTGGGTGGGTGACTTTTCATCCCTGCGTAATGAGGGAACCTATGTCATTCAATGTGGGCAGGCTCTGTCGCAGATTGTAACAATTTCCAGCAGGATTTATGAGTATCCCCTTCGGATACTACTTAACTTCATCAACACACAGCGCTGCGGGGATACCTCTGACGGATGGAATTCGCCTTGTCATATAAATGACGGTATATCTTCCGAAACAGGAGAAAATATCGATGTTTCGGGAGGATGGCATCAATCGTGTGATCTGCGTAAATGGACGATTGGGACTATTTACGGACTGCCCGGTCTGGCAAGTTATGCGCTGCATGCAAGCACACCGTGGAGCAGGGAACGAGTTTTGGAAGAGATCCATTGGGGTAACAAGTATTTCCACAAGATGGTAAGAAAGGATGGAGGACTTATGGATTATGTCACCTCACCACCCTCTTTTACCCTGCAGAGAACTGTGCAGGTAACTGATGCTCCTCCAACGACCTCCTTTCTCTTCATTTTCTCTCAGGCTATGATCAGTCGTGTGTTTAAAAGCAGCGATCCGGACTATAGTGACTCTTGTCTTGCCCTGGCGGAACGCGTCTGGAATTACCTCAGATCTCCAACTGCAATGGACCGGATCTACAGCCCACCACCTGGGAATGATCATCCTGAAATTTTTGAATATATGTTTATGGATGTGAATCCCGGCTCGTCTAACTGGCATGGTTATGCTATCTTGGCGGCCACCGGGATGCTTGAAGCAACCGGAGGTCCGGTCTGGGAAGAACGTGCGGTCTTTCATGCAAATGAACTGGTTAAAATGCAGTTCGTAGGGGAAGAAGGAGATGATCTGCTTGACGGTTGCTTCATCATGGGTTCGGGACATAATGGGATCAGATCTAATAACTATGAACCACAAGAGTATATCGGCCCCTTTGGACTTTGCAGGCTGATCTCTTTGTGTCCCGGGCACAAGGACTCAGCACGCTGGAGCAGGGCCGTTGAAAAGTCTGCTGACCGCCTTTTAAGAACTGCTTCCCGGAATCCCTGGGGTCTGGTTGCACCCTATGCATTCAATTCTCCCTCAAAAGACACCCGGTCTGACGGATCAGGGTTTTACTCGTACTTTTATCATTACATGTGGAGCTTAGGGTCGAATATGCGTCTCCTTGGTTGTGCTCTTTTTTTAATCCATGCAGCAGCCGTTACTGCACGAGACAAGTTTCTCGAAACTGCCTGCCGGCAGATTGACTGGATCATCGGTTGTAATCCTCTCAACCGGAGCACGGTGGAAGGAATAGGGCGAAATCAGCCAGAACGTCTCATGAATACGTTCCAGTTTTTCCCTCCGGTGCCACAAATACCGGGTGCGGTTATGACCGGTATCCCCGGGGATGAAATGGACAATCCCCGGGAATTCGCAGGCGGAACTGAAGCCGAATACGATATGCCCGGAACAGGACTTCTCATGTGGATTATGGGTGAGTTAAGTAAGACGTGACAGACATTAAATTTATATATGATGAAGAATTTCACATTTAAGTTCAGCCTTACTTTTCTTGTTATTTTATTTTCCTGTGCTTCTAATAATCAACAAGATTCCGCCCAATTAACTGCTAAAGCCCTGCAAGAGTTCCAGGACATGAAGTTTGGATTGTTCATTCATTTCGGACCTTACGCAAAAGCTTCGGGTGTTTGGAAAAATGACACCCTGCCAGTTAGTACACATGCAGAGTTTCTAAGGATGGCTTTTAAAATCCCACGGCTCGAATATCATCAATTTGCCTCAGAATTCAATCCTGCTGCTTTTAATGCAAATGAAATTGTCAGCCTTGCTAAGAAAGCGGGGATGAAATACATCGTATTTACTGCCAAACACTGTGATGGATTTGCCATGTTCGATTCTGATTATGACAATTTCAATATTAAGAATGGCACTCCATATGGAAAAGACCTCCTCAAGAAGCTAAGCAATGAATGTAAAAAACAGGGTCTGAAGCTGGGATTGTATTATTCTCATGTCAGGGATTGGGACGAATATAATTCGGTTACCGCATACATGAACGATTGGGATTGGGCTAAAGATGACTCTGCAAGGAAAAGCCAGATTTATCTTGATGCGAAAGTTAAATCACAACTTACAGAGTTGCTTACCAATTACGGGGATATTTTTTGCCTGTGGTTCGATGTTCCATATATAATCACCAGAGAACAGGCAGAGGACCTTTATTATCATGTAAAGGAATTACAACCTGCCTGCCTTGTAAATAGCAGGATTGGTAAGGATTTTGGCGATTACGGTGTCCTGGGTGATAACCAGGTACCTCCGGGTGTAGTTAGCGGGGTATGGGAAACCCCCGCTACTATGAACCGGTCCTGGGGTTTTCATATTGCAGATAAGAATTGGAAATCTTCTCAGGACCTGATCACTCAGCTGGTTGATCTGACTTCAAAAAACGTAAATTACCTGCTGAATATCGGTCCAATGTCTGATGGTTCGGTTCCGGAAGAAAGTATACAAAGGCTGAATGAAATTGGTGAATGGACCCGGGAAAACGGGGAGGCAATTTATAATACCCATCCGTCTCCCTGGTACCAGGAAATGGATGGATTCCGTGTAACCGCAGGTAATGAGGCACTTTATATTACCATACTTAATCCTGAAATAAAAGAAATTACTCTATACAACCTTGAAAATGAAATAATCAAAGTTGAAGGTCTTCGGAATGGTACCAAAATGCCCTTTAATTATAAGAAGTTGGAGATACCTGAGGTTTCAGTACTTGAAATAAGTATTCCCGGGGAATTGAGGAATAAGCCGCTGCAGGTAATAAAAGTATTCCTTAAAGGAACTCCTGTAGTAAAAGATCAGCCTACCCAGATGAGTACCGGGAACGTTCTGCTATCAGCCCGGTTGGCCCGGATTGTAAGAAATGAAGGTGAACTTCAGATTTCCGGAATAGATGGTACGATTGATATCGGGGAATGGCCTTATTTTGCAACCAGGAATTGGACCCATAAAAAGGACTGCCTGGAATGGGATTTTAACATTATCGAACCGGGAAAATTCGAAGTCCAGGTTATAACCGTGTCAACCGCAAGGGACCTGGGGAGTTATATGAAAAGATGGAATTCCAGATACAAGGATCCGCAGGATTTCAATAAGTTGAGTTTTTCAGTAAATAATAATTCAGTAACCGGTGTATTTGAAGCAGGTGAACCGGTGAAGAGCATAAGATCCGTTCACCGGCCCGAATTTTTAACCCGGATTGGGATTATTGAGATAGACCACCCGGGAACTTTCAAGGCTTTTCTAAGGGCAGAGTTTATCAATCCTGCGGATCCCGACGGTTTGGTCATTTATGAAGTAAGGCTTCAAAAAATCATATAATACCTCTTCAGCATAATGTCTGAAATATGAAAGAATATGTCTGAAATATGAAAGAATTGAAGGGTACAAATTCATAAAATTGATCTCTCTGCAAATAGTAACCGGTAATTAATTTAATTCGATGAATAACAGAGATCGATTTTTTGCTACCATTCATCATCAGCCTGTTGACCATCCTGCATCCTGGTTGGGTTTACCTGTACCATCGGCAGAACCGGCTTTAATTAAATATTTTGGAGTTTCCAGCATCGATCAGCTCCGGATGCTAATTGATGATGATATTTATCCCATTGAAGTGCCATATCATTTCCCGCCTTCAAACCATATTGCCTGTGCTTTCAATTTTGCTAAGGTCAGCCTTCTGGATACGCCGGATGAGAGGACACTGACATCCCCCGGTTTCTTTGAAGATTATTCGGAAGTTAAAGATGTTGATAAATTTGAATGGCCCGATCCTGCAAAATACCTCGACCGTAAAGAATCGGAAAGGAGAGCCTTTTCAGCACCCAGGAATCGCATAAAGATGGGTATTCTTTGGAGCGCCCATTTTCAGGATACCTGTGCAGCATTTGGTATGGAACATGCATTGATGGTGATGCTTGCCAATCCTGAAATGTTCAGGGCAGTAATCGACCGGATTACGGAGTTTTATTTAAAAGCTAACGAAATATTTTATGAATCAACAAAAGGAATGCTTGATGCTATTTTAATTGGAAATGATTTTGGAAGTCAGACAGCTCTGATGGTTGACCCGGATTCTTTGCGGGAATTTGTTTTTCCAGGAACCAGAAAACTTATTGAACAGGCTAAAAGCTATGGCTTGACTGTCATGCATCATTCATGCGGTTCAATTTTCCCGATTATTCAGGATCTGGCAGACCTGGGAGCGGATATTATACATCCGATACAAGCATTGGCAAATGAGATGGATGCGCCTAACCTGAAGTCACATTTTGAAAATAAGGTGTCATTTTGTGGTGGAGTGGATGCCCAGAATCTTTTAGTCCATGGGACGCCAGAGGAGGTAACGGAAAAGGTGCATGAATTAAAGGAACTGTTTAACTCCGGACTCATTATTTCACCGAGCCATGAAGCTATTTTACCAGATATTCCACCTGTTAATATCAAAGCCATGTTTGACGCATTAAAACAGCAAAAATGACTTCTGATCCCGAAACCCAAAACTGGTGGAGTATTGTAAAACCTCTGATGGAACCAGTTGAATCCGGAGGCATTGAAGAATTTTGGGCCGGAATGGAAGAAACTTTTCATCGGGATTACTATAACGTCAATTATATGTAATATTTCTAAAATTAAATGGTTTGAAAATAAAATTCTTTTGCCCGCTCTGGGGATCCGAAAATTTGGATACAGAATCATTCATTATCAAAGTCAAATCTTTTGGCTTTGATGGCGTTGAGATGAGCCTTCCCGTGGACACTGGTCAAAAAGAAAAAATTTTAAAAATTATAAATCATTTTGATTTACAATTGATCGCTCAGCATTGGGAAACAACAACAGCCGATTTTAATGATCACAGGAGAGAATATCGCAAAAGACTGGAAAATTTGGCTGCCGCCAAACCTTTATTTATCAATACCCAAACCGGAAAGGATTTCTTTAGTTACGAACAAAATGTGAATCTCATTCAGATTGCCGATGAGGTATCCTCTGAATCGGGTGTTAAAGTCGTTCATGAGACTCATCGTGGAAAATTTAGTTTTGCCTCTCATATTACCTCACTTTTTCTAAAGAATAACCCTGGTTTGAGATTGAGTTTGGATATTTCTCACTGGTGTAATGTTGCAGAATCCTGGTTGGAGGATCAATCTGAATCCATCAACCTGGCTCTTTCAAGAACAAATCATATTCATGCCAGAGTAGGATATCCCGAAGGTCCTCAAATTCCTGACCCAAGAGCCCCTGAATGGGAAGAAGCCCTTAATAAACACCTAGCCTGGTGGAAACAGGCCATCCTATTTAGGCAGAACGATGGGTGGGCCGATTTTACAATTACTCCTGAGTTTGGGCCCTACCCGTATATGACCTATTTACCATATAGTAATCAACCCATTGCCAACCAGTGGGAAATAAATGTATTTATGATGCAGTACCTGAAATCTGCTTTATAAGAAAGAAAATCTGAAATGTATGGGAGAAGAAGTTAAAACCATAAGGGATTATAGCCTGACAGGCGTTGAATCTCAGAAAGCAGTTGAAATGGGGCTCGCAGATGCAGAATGGTATCAATCGCCAATCCCCCGTGAAAACATGCGCGAACTGTTGGTTCGGAAAAATGGCCCTGCAATTCGTGACACCATCATTTGGTTCACTCTTATTTTCACCTCGGCTGGACTGGTTTTTCTCTTTTGGGGATCATGGTTTGTGATTTTCCCATATATTTTGTACAGCGTGTTGTATGCATCAACTTCCGATTCCCGGTGGCATGAATCCAGCCACGGGACCGCCTTTAAAACGGATTGGATGAATAACCTCCTGTATGAGATTTCCTCCTTTATGGTTTTCAGGCAATCGACTGTCTGGAGATGGAGCCACGCTCGTCACCACAGTGATACGATTATTCGGGGACGTGACCCGGAAATCGCAGTTCCCAGACCACCCATAATCAGAAAAATCATTCTCACTTTTTTTGGAATAAGCGCTGCTGTTCCTGAACTGAAAAAATTGTTAAAACATGCCGCAGGGAAGATTGATCCTCAGGTAGCAACCTATGTCCCTGAACATGAATATAAATCAGTATTTCTTAAGGCACGTGTATATTTGTCCATTTACCTGCTGGTAATAGTCCTTTCCATCATTTATTGGACTATTCTTCCGCTCATGTTTATTGGCTTACCAACACTGCTTGGTACCTGGTTATTGCCGGTTTACGGATTGACACAACATGCAGGTCTGGACGAGAATGTGTTGGACCATCGATTGAACAGCCGTACAGTTTATATGAACAGACTTAATCGTTTTTTATATTGGAACATGAATTACCATGTTGAGCATCATATGTATCCATTGGTGCCCTACCACGCCTTACCTGAATTACACAAATTGATGAAAGAGGATTGTCCGGAACCTTATAATGGGATTATCGAAGCTTACAGGGAAATTATCCCTGCCTTATTGAAACAACGAAAGGATGCGTCATACTTTGTCAAAAGAAAATTGCCGGAAAAAGCCTTGACAATAAAAGCCCGGTCTAAAAATAGGTTTGATGGAAGTTTGGAAAAACTGAAAGATGGCAAAATTGAAGTTTGTTCTGTTTCAGATTTGCCTGAGGGGGATGTTATACGATTTGATTTTAACCAGAAAACCTATGCCATATATCATACTTTGGAAAATAAGTTTTATGCCACCGAAGGAATTTGCACTCATGGGAACGCGCATTTGGGCGATGGTGTGGTAATTGGAGACCTGATTGAATGCGCGAAACATAATGGCCGGTTTAGCCTGATTGACGGATCGCCCAAACGAGCGCCCGTCTGCAAGGGGATAAATACTTATGAAGCCTCTCTCCTCAATGGGAAGATTTATCTTAAACTTACCCCTGCAAATGAGAAAAAGCACAATAAAGAGTTGGCTTTTAAGGTTATAAGTAATAATAATGTCGCTACATTTATTAAGGAGCTTGTTCTTGAACCTTCCAATGGTGAAGATTTTAGTTTCAGTCCGGGACAATATATACAACTGGTTATTCCGCCCGGCAAAATTAAATTTGACAAGTTTCAGATTGATCAGCCCTTTCAGGATACCTGGGGATCAATGAACTTGTATGACTGTTTTGCTGAAAATCCACTTCTTGTGAAACGGAACTATTCCATGGCCACTAATCCGGCGAATGAAAAACTACTAAAGTTTAATGTAAGAATAGCATTACCTCCTTACGGTAAGAATGTTTCAGCAGGTGTTGGTTCATCCTATGTTTTTAATCTGAAACCAGGTGACGAGGTTAAACTGGAAGGACCCTTTGGCGATTTTAATATAAAGCCTACCCAAAGGGAAATTGTATATTTGGGAGGGGGAGCCGGAATGGCTCCGCTGCGATCTCATATTGCCTATTTATTCGAAACAGAAAAAACAACGCGTAAGGTCAGTTACTGGTATGGAGCCCGCTCGAAAGATGAGCTATATTACCACGATTATTTTGAAAACCTTCAGCGTGAACATGATAATTTCTCTTTTTATATTGCTTTGTCTGAAACTAAAAATCGGGAAAACTGGAAGGGTTATGCAGGCTATATCCACGATGTATTATATCACGAATACCTGAAAAATCACAGAGGTCGTGGTGAAGTTGAATACTACCTGTGCGGTCCCCCCGCCATGATAAAAGCAGGATTGGAACTATTGAAAGGATTAGGCGTATCAGACGAACAGATCGCATACGATGAATTTTAGTAAATCAAATAATGGAAAACATATAAAATAAATTTCTTAGAATGATAACACCCAATCCTATTATCGGAACCGGACTGCACGCCATTGGTGGAATGTCTGCTGCAAGCTGTTATTTGCCCAATACAAAAACCCGCAAATGGTCATGGGGGACTTTCTGGCTTGTTCAGGCGCTTTTTGCATGGATTATCATGCCAATCTTAGTGGGATGGCTTACTGTTCCCGGTTTTTTTCGGATTTTATTAGATGCACCGGCAAAGCCATTCTGGATTGCTTTTTTGCTTGGAGGTGCATATGGTTTTGGAGGCATGTCATTCGGAAAAGCCATAAATCATATCGGGTATTCGCTGACATATACCTTGGCTATTGGAATTTCAGCCGTATTGGGCACAATATTCCCCTTGATTATTTTTGGTGGTTTGGGTGATTTTTTTACTAAGCCTGGCGGTGGAATTGTTCTGTTTGGAATGATATTATCGATGCTGGGGGTAATTGTTTGCGGTTGGGCAGGATTTAAGAAGGAGAAGGATTTGAATTCCCTGGAAGTTGGTAAAGCCGGATTTAATATGACCATTGGTCTGCTTCTCACGATCATTGCCGGAGTACTTTCAGGTGTTTTTAACCTTTCTCTTGAATACGGGCAACCCATTGCCGATATGGCCGCTCAAAATGGCGCCGGTAATTACGAAGGGAATGCCAAAATGATAATTTCAACCTCCGGGTGTTTCGTGGTTAACCTGATCTGGTTTATAGTTGCCGGGATCCGAAATGGAACACTGAAAGAGTTTCTTCCAGGAAATGGCTTATCTGGAACAACAATATTCCGAAACTGGTTTTGGTCGGCATTTGCCGGTACACTTTGGACCATGCAGTTTTTTTTCTACGGATTAGGGCACGTTAAAATGGGAAATTTCCAATTTGCCAGTTGGGTGCTGCACATGTCAATGCTAATATTTTTCAGTTACATTGTTGGTGTGCTTATGAAGGAGTGGATGAGTGTTAAACGTCTGACTTACATAATTTTGATTGTTGGTTTATTAACACTGATTACTTCTTTTTGCATTACCAGCTATGGAAGTTATATCGGTGAACAAATAATTAATAATGGACATTAAAAAATTATAACAGATATGGAAAGAAGCACATTTTTAAGAATCGTTGGAGCATCCCTGGCTGTATCCCCGATAGGATTATTAACAAATTGTTCAACCTCTGACCCTATGCCTTCATATCTGAAGGGATATGAAAGGGAGTTTACAAATAATCCCCGGAACGCAGCGCTTGAATGGTTCAGAGATGCTAAGTTCGGTTTGTTTATCCACTACGGGCTTTATTCGCTCCTTGGTAAGGGAGAGTGGGTTCAGTATCACGATCGTATCCCTGTTGCTGAATATGCGAAGCTTAAAGACAATTTTACGGCCGAGCGTTTTGACGCACACGCCATCGCAGCTCTTGCCGGGGCGGCAGGTATGAAATACATTACTTTAGTCTGCAAGCATTGTGACAGCTTTTGCCTCTGGAATACAAAAACCACCGATTTCAACAGCATAAATTCTCCGGCAAAGCGCGATCTGGTTGCTGAGATGGCCAAGGCGTGCCGCGAGCGCGGACTTGGATTCTTTATGTTTTACGAGCACGGTTTCGACTGGCGGCATCCACACGGTCCTGCACCCTGGGATTGGAATCTAAATGCTGTCCGGCCGGCATACAACCCACCGGATCCATTTTATGCACCGCAAGAATCGTATGAATTCGGAAAATACATTTCTTATATATATGATGGGATTACCGAATTATGCTCCAATTACGGTCCGAATGCTGGAGTATGGCTCGATGGAATTGCCGTCCCGCTTCATGGTGATAAATCCCGGTTTAAGGTTCCGGAGTTATACGAGCATATCCGTAAACTCCAGCCACAAATGTTGATATGCTACAAATCCGGACTCTATCCTGAACTTGAGGATTTTATGGCCCCGGAGCAACCACAAATAGAAAGAGCAATAGAAAATCGTGGAACAAAACCGCTTGAGATTTGCAGGACAATGCAGAAGCACTCAGCCAAAACGCCTCAAGGCGCCCTGTGGGGCTGGCTGGATGGTGCGGACCATGTCAACCCTGACGAGGTCATGGAAATGCTCGCCCAGGCCAAAAGGATAGACGCTAATCTTCTCCTGAATGTTGGTCCACTGCCTGATGGCTCGATTCATCCGGATGACATTGTCACCCTTAAGGAGGTTGGCCGCCGCCTCAAAGCTAACAACTGATTTTTATACTCACCTGATATTTTAAAAACTATGAACAGAACTATTTTTCTTATTACACTGGTTGCCATTTCATCTATTGGATTCACCCAGGAATCAACAATGAACCCAAAAGAAATGGAGGCATATATGAAAAAGGCCGCTCTCCGCACCAACCCCGATTATGTTTGCTTTGTGCCTGGTAGTTTCAATGGATCGACGGGTGATTCACAAAATGAACATTTCCTCGTTTTTGACGGGCCCGATGGTTCCCTCATGAGTATCTGGACTCAGCATATTACCATGAATCCGGAAGCGAAAAGCCATATTTTGTTTTCAAAGTCAATAGACAAAGGAGTAACATGGTCGAAACCAAAGCATCTTGTTGGCCCTAAAAACAAGGGTGACAGCACCCATATTACTGTCTGGGCGTTTCCTATGGTATCAAAATCAGGCCGGATCTATGTGCTTTGGAACCAGAACCAGGGTTTTGCCGGTTGGATATTTTTTCATACCGGGAGGATGTCAGGGATGTACAGCGACGATATGGGAAAGACCTGGTCTGAACCACAGGAAATAAAGATGCCGTTAAGTCCTTATGATGATCCGACCGGTATAGTACCTTCTGAATGGATTGTATGGCAGAAACCTGAAAGGATTGGTGACGGAAAGTATTTTGTTGGATACTCCCGTTGGCCGAATGAATCGAAAGCTTATTACAACAAAAAGACGGCTCCCTCCGGCTGGACCTGGCTCGAGTCGGTAGTGGAGTTCATGAAATTTGAAAACATTGATGAAAACCCGGAACCGCGGGATATAAAAATTACTTATTCTGCATGGGGAGAACAGGCCCTGAGGGTTCCACATTATATTGAACCGGGACTGAGTATAGCACAGGAGCCCAGTATAGTGACATTACCTGATGGAAGGCTTTTTTGTGTGATGCGCACAGGTTCAGGCTTTATATGGTACAGTGTTTCAGCTGATTTCGGAGCTACCTGGAGCAATCCCAGGCCTTTGCTGCGCAAGGATCATGGAAGCCCGATCCTGCAGCCTGTCAGCTGTAGTCCGATTTATAAGCTGGCCGACGGCAGGTATGTATTACTCCATCACAACAACAGGGGTGATATATCCGATCCCTCAAAAATCTTTGGTCCGAGAACCCCGGCCTACCTGGCTTTAGGAGAATTCAGACCCGGTGCCGATCAGCCAATCTGGTTCAGCGAGTCCAAAATATTTGTCGACAATAAGGGTCTAAATTCAGCTGGAGAATTGGTAACCCGTGGCAATGATGCTGCCACTTATACCAGTTTTTCTACCAGCACCGGTAAAGATATCCTCTGGTACCCGGATGCCAAATGCTGGTTACTGGGGAAGGAGGTAAGTGAAGAGTTTCTTAAAGAATTGAAGTTGCCATTTTAACAACCGACCTTTCCGGGCATCCTGTTCTCAACATTAATGGAATTCTGTCGAGTATTATTAGAAGTTGGATTTTGGATAAAGTTAAAACAAACCTGCCTGACGGCAGGCAGGTCGGCCGCAATTGAATAGCCCTTGCTTTTTCGCGGCCAGCTTCTCCGGATACACTTCCACCGATCGAGCTGTGGGGATGAGCTAAGCCGCATCAATATGCAGTTGCCCGACGACGGGCTGAAACCAGTCATTGGCGTAAGGAACATCCAGATCATGCGCGTGTGTCTACATCCGCCGGTACCCCGAGCTGATAAGGCCAGTGGCGTGAAAAAGGCGAAAGTACATCTGTGAATCCCGCCGCCGACGCACGTCCTCAACCCCGGCGGTATTCCAGGTGCAGCGAGTCACAATTGCAATTCATGAATACTCCATCTCCAACCACCTGGAGAAAAACACATCATAAACCCGGTATGTGTTACCTTTCATATCTGGAGTATCGAGAATTAATTCCTTCTCTATCAGTGACTCATTGATCCTCTTTGCATTGGCAGGGGTACCGATACCATGCCTTGCCAGAAAATCCTGTGCGGTAATATGATGGACCACTCCCTCTTTTGCCAGTGCTATAAGGAAATTCCATTGCGCCGGAGTTAAAAGTTGCCGGTACTGGAAAAAAATTGCCTCATTTCCTTTTAGCAATGATAAACAGGCTTCTTTAACTTCATTAATACCGATTTTTTTATACCCTGAAGAAAAAATCTGATTGCATAACCGTTGAGTGTAAAATGTATGTCGACGGCTCCATTCAAGAATATACTCAATAGATTCCGGCAATATGTTTCGGTTATGCTTTTCAAATATATCTTTAATGAAAGCAGCATATGTATTCTTTTCTATCGCTTCAAGGGAAAGAAATTGAGTAGATGAATAAAATGGTCTTTTAGCATTGGAAAACATATCGAGCAAAACCGACCTTTTACTTCCGCAAAATATAAACCGGGTTTGTTTTAATTGTTGGATGTGCGACCGGAGAAGTGCCTCCGTATTTTTCTCCGGGTACTCATTGATTTGCTGAAACTCATCGATGGCAACCAGAATGGTCTTTTTTTGCTGGTCGATAAATTCAAGAAGACTTTTGAGGCTATATTCCTTTTGATGGTCATTTTGATGCACTATACTCACTTTAGGAGCTCCCGACAAAGGATCAAATGAAATAGAAGGCCGCATTCCCTTTAAAAAATCAATAAAACGCTTCCCAATCAGTGTTTTTTCGGGAAATTTCAGCAAAATTGCCTCTGCCAGCATGTTAATAAGGTCATTTATATCCCTCGAAGCATAAATATCCACATACAGGGTTTCTGTTTCATCACCAACTACCTCATCGAAAAAACGAAATATAAGTCCTGTTTTGCCCATCCTTCGCGGTGAAACCAGTGTGGTGTCAACCCCACTCCTGACATTCCTTTCTAAAATCTGCATTTCATTCACCCTGTCACAAAATAAGTCTTTGGGTATAGATCCTTTGATGATAAAAGGATTATTTGTCATATTCATAATTTTTTCATTCTGCAAATATACAAAAAATGTAATAAGTATCTGTATTAGATTATCTAATATGAATAATCTTATTAAGATAATCTGTTTTAGTATTTTGAAATATATAAGAAAGGAACCTGCGCTTACCTGACCATTTTTTCATGAAAAACATTCAAATTGATTATTTTCACACATTGTTCAGAATATGAGGTAAAGCCGAAATCATGTAAAAGGGCAGATTAATTAACCGGAATTCCCTTCCATTCAATGTTTTCACTTGATCAACACTATGGGTTCCCGACCATATTCGAATGGCAATATCGTGGTTGGTGTCATTCATAAACTGATGTATTGATTTTAGATGTGCATTATGACCCGATTTTACTTCAACAGGTATTATTTTTCCATCAAACACAATGATGAAATCAACTTCGGCGGAGCTTCCTCTTTTGTTTCGCATCCAGTAATTGCGTTTCAATCCAACTTCAAAACTCAATGTCTTAAGTTCCTGTACCACAATTTGCTCAGCCGCCATACCAGCCATGGCCAACAGCGACAAATCCAAACATAACGGATCGAAAACCCTAGGTGACAATACTTTTACCCATCTAAAAAAACTTATGGGTGAAGTCCATGAAGAAGGAAAGTGCAACAATGAAGTTTTAGTATCACAGAAAAAAATATTTGGATGGCAACAAGACAATTATTACATTTGTAATGGATTAATTAGGCCATTAGTAACAAGATAAATATCACAGGTGAAATATTCAGAAATCCAGGCTGTTGCAATTGAGCAAAAAGAAATACTTTACTCCTTTGAATTAGGTACAGTCAGAGAGCTGTTGGAGTTATTACCCCTTACTAACACTCATGCCCTTGTAGTCTCCGGGATCAGGCGTTGCGGAAAAAGTGTTTTGCTTCATCAATTTATAAGAAATGAAATCGACGATGTTTTTTACTTTAATTTTGCCGATATCAGACTATATGATTTTTTAGCAAGCGATTTCATTTTACTCGATGAATTGATTAAAGAAAGCAATAAGAAAATCTTGTTTTTTGATGAAATTCAGATTATTGATGGTTGGGAACTGTATGTCAGACAAAAACTGGTTCAATCGGTCAGGGTAATAATTACTGGTTCAAATGCGCGTATGCTTAGTGTTGAATTAGGAACAAACTTAACAGGCCGGCATATTACCAAAGAACTTTTTCCGTTCAGTTACAACGAATTTTGTCAGTTTTTTTCTTACCGGCACAATATGGAAAGTTACCTGTCCTTTATCCAAACGGGAGGGTTTCCTGAGTATCTTAAAACCGGGAACAGTGAATTACTCAGTTTCCTGCTCGAAGATATTCTCCACCGTGACATTGCTGCAAGGCATTCCATCCGCGATATTTCAGGGCTAAAAAGGCTTTGTGTTTATGTTATGTCGAACATGGCAAAGCCAGTTAGTCCCAGCAAGCTTACAAGTGTAATAGGGGTTAAATCCTCATCGACTGTTCTGGAATATTTGTCTTATTTCGAATCAAGTTACCTGGTTAATCTGATTCCCCGTTTTTCATGGTCGGTTAAAGGTCAGATGCTGTCGGAGAAAAAGGTATATGTAGTCGATAACGGATTGGTCAATGTAGCATCCGTTTCTGCATCAAAAGATTTGGGCCGAAAATTTGAAAATGCTGTTTACTGGAGCATACGAAGAAAAACCAAAAAAATCTGGTATTATTCCGATGGCAATTCGGAATGCGATTTTATCTATCAAAAAAATGAAGACTATTTCGCAATTCAGGTTTGCTACGCTTTAAACGGAGACAATCAGGAAAGGGAAATAAAAGGACTTATTGCAGCCCTACAGTTTTTTAAACTCACAGAAGGGGTAATTTTAACCATTGACCAAACTGATAAAATTCTTAAAGATGGTTACACCATCCAGGTAGTTCCGGCCTGCAGATTTGAATTAACCTAAGTCGATTTGAGTGATCTGGCCGTTTTTAGTGTTCCAAATTTAATATCTGTGCGAAATCCTGTCCTTAAAAATGACAACCAGCTTACCCCTCGTTACCGCACCGATTTGTTGGGGCTCAAAAAAGCAGCCAGGATCCGGTCTTTCAGGCCGGGACACTGATCACACCAGCCTGCGGCAGGCAGGGATCAGCGCCAGCAGGGGGATATATACACCCTGCGGTAGCGGGGGGCTAACGATTATATGACATTGTACTCCGATGGCTACCGGGGCCGGACAGCTTATTCTTCATTGCAAAATAAGGGCATTAAATTTCTCATTCTGTAAATATCCAAAAATGTAATTGTTATCTATATTAGATTATCAAAAATAGGTAATCTGTCTTAGATAATCCGTTTTGGTTTATTGAATTCTTGAAAAAGAAATCAGAGATTCCCTGACCATTTTTTCATGATAACATTCAAACTGATTATTTTCCTTGCAGCATTAAGCTTCGCCGCTTACAGCAAAGCATTCATAACCAGGGATCCATTATTGCAGCAATATCAGCTACACTAATTGCCTGCATTTCACGGGAGAAATAATCATGTAGACTGTTTACGGGAAGAAAAATGTATCATGTCTTATAAGTACATTAACCTTATTCAGTCCTCTTATACTATGCGGATAAATGTGTAAAAATCTCCTGATTTGTTAAATGAATAGCATAATTACATGAATGGTATTCAAAAATTGCTTTTTACTGAAACTAAATCAAATTAATGTATGTATGTGAAATCATTAAAATAAACCTATGAAAAAACAACCGAAAATTTTGATTTTTATTATTATTCTGATTATAGCAGCAGCTATTTTTTTCATGAATAAACGTACATCTGAAGAAATGGGTAACTCGCAAAAGTCAGATATTTTAAATCCATATTTATTCCCTGATCCTTTACTAAGGTCAGACTGGCGGGCATTTGAAAATGCCAAAACGGGGTTATCAATTATACAACATGATATGCCAAGCCAGTATGCTTATATGGAGGGATTAAACAGATTCATCATTAATGATAGTGTTTGGCTTGAAACCCTCACCGTGGCAAGAGTCGGGGAAGGAAACCCCAGTCAGCATATCGTTGCCAGGAAATCAACTGATAAAGGGATCAAATGGAGCGAATGGTTTGATGTGGAACCTGAGGGCCCTCCGGTAAACTCATACGGAGCATTTTTCAGACATCCGGTGACCGGCCAGGTATATTTTATGTATCTGATAGGGCCCAAAGAGGACATGCCTGAGCTTGCAAAAGCCCCCAGGCACCATGTTGGCAAATTTGTATTTCGCTATGTTGATGAAAAAGGCAATTTCTCTCCTGCTCATAAATTTAACATCCCTCTCAGTGAAATTGACCGTTCAACTGTTTTTAAAGGAAAATATCTCCTCATTTACAATGCTCCTGTACCTAAAATTATTTCAGGCAATGATGGAATTGGCTGGACTACAAAACATGGACCTCGCTCGAGTACCGGAAATGGAGAATCTTATTTCGTAAGGTATGTCAATTACCTGAAAAATGACCGGCTTGAAAATCTGGAAATAAAGCTCTTTCCTGAAGGACGGGGTATCACCCACCCGAAATATAACAATGCTGCTGACTTTGCCCCCTTTATTATGAACGATAGTCTTTGGATTTTCACATGGAGAACCACCTATGGTGTTATCGGTCTTACCCGGAGTACAGACCAGGGAAAAAACTGGGAAACAGATATACTTCGCTATAATCCCACAGGACGACCTGTAAAAAATTCACAAGGTCCCTATTCTTTTAGTAAGGGGCCGGAGGGTAAAGGATTTCTTGCTTTCTATAACAACAGCGCAGGGGCTATTGGTAACTATTCAGGAAGAGACCTCGTCTTTATCAGTTACTATGAAAACAGAAATGGTACTATTAATTTTACGGAACCTGAGCTTTTCCAGTATAGGATCGATCAGCTTGGTTATAAATCCGTTGAAAGGTTAAATCCTCCTCATTTTTCAGATGAACAATCCGATGGGAGAATATTAGCCCGCGTCAGTGATAAAAAAGAGATCAGGAGTTTTACCATACCTTCAGAATTTATTAAAATCCTTTCTTCCCAATTCCAAATTTGTGAGGTCCCTGAAAAAGCGTTGATTTATGCCAGTTCTGTGAAAAAACGAATGAAATCTCCTGCGCTCCCTGCTCTTAACAACGGAGGCGGTTTTACCATTTCTTTTGAACTAAGTACAGACTTATCGAATCCTTCTGCCAACATCATTGACGGAATGCGAAATGGCAAGGGATTAAAAATTCAACTTCAACCCGACAGCACGGTTTTATTTACCATGTCTGACGGGAAGGATACCGTGAATCTCTCATGCAACAGGGGAGCATTATCCCCGGGAAAACCTCACCATGTCGCCATTGTTGTAGATGGGCTTCCTGCTTTGGTGAGTATGGTTGTTGACGGGGAATTCCAGGATGGAGGCGCTTCAAAGGAAAGAGGTACCGTATTTTTTAGTCACAAATTCACTGATTGTAACGGTTCAAAATTCTGGGAAATTAAACCTGATATAATTAGCAATCTGCGTGTTTATAACCGAACCTTACTTACTACTGAAATAATAGGATTACAAAGAGCAGATGAAAGCGCGGTAAATTGAATTTAAATCAATGGATACAATGAGGTTGGAATTTACGGGAAGTACAATTTATCATGTCTTATGTTTGAGTACATTAACCTTATTCAGTAATCTTTTAATTACGGATAAATATGCAAATATATCTTGATTTGTAAAATGAATTGCATAATTACATGAATTGTATACAATAATGCTTTTTGCTCAAGCTGAATCAAATTATTGACCCAATGAAAAAGAAACAAAGTATTATTTTAATAAAGATAACATAAAAAGAAATGAAAAATCATAAAGGTTACATTCGAAATGGTCTGACAGCGCAGTTTGTAACACCCTGCCTTGCACTTCTGTCGGGTCTCAGTCCGGCTCAAAATAGCAATGCCCAGATTGCTTTAAACCAGGAGAAGACATCGTTATATGCAGACGTTCTTCATCCGGAGATGGAGTTCAACCACCAAATTATTCGCCCCAGCGGTGATAACTCAGCAGGCTATCCGAATGCATTCGTTAATCCGGGCTTTGAGAAAACAGATTATAAAAAGCGGCCCAATGTTATTGTGCTCTTCATTGACGACCTGGGTTATGGCGATATAGGAGCGTTTGGCTGCCCGGATATTCCAACCCCCAATATCGACCAGTTGGCAAGGCAGGGAGTGAGCTGTACTAATGCTTACACGATTTGCCCGGTCTGCAGCCCAAGCCGTGTAGCTATGATGACGGGGATGTATCCTCAGCGGTTCGGAGTGTTCGGTAACGAGGATCGTGGCGCCGCCATACCGGAAGACCATCCGACATTGGCCGAGTTTATGCGGGACGCTGGCTATATTACCGGCATGGTGGGCCGCTGGGATATCGGGGTACCGGATCAGGGACCTCTGGCGGAGGGATTTATGGAGGTGGCACGAAGGTCGAGTTTGCCCGGGAACGATCCACGGCGGGCTTATTCTGATGGTCCGACCTATATGGAAAGCGACGGCGTGTACCTGACAGATCGCCAGGGGGATGAAATGGTGGATTTCGTGACCCGCCATAAGGATAAACCTTTTTTCCTGTATTTTGCACCGCTGGGGATTCATTACCCGGTACAGGAAGTGCCAGGGAAATACCTGGACCGGGTTGCAAATAAAATTACTGATGAACACAGGCGGAATCTGGCTGCTTCGTTAATCGCGATTGACGATGCGATAGGGAAGTTGATGGGTGCTATCGGTATACTTGGTCTTGACGAAGAGACACTGGTGATTTTCACAGGCGATAACGGTGGGCAGGAGCAGTCAAAGACCGATAGCCAAAATCCGGCCTTATATGGAGGCGCACGAAACTATCCATTTCGCGGGGGTAAAGCCAGTCCCTGGGAAGGTGCGGTCCATGAACCTTTTATTGTACGATGGACCAACCGGGTTCCGGCAGGGACAAGCTTTGAGGGTATGCTTTCTACGATAGATGTTTACGCGACTGCAGCAGCTGTGGCTGGTAAAAAAGCGCCGCCTAAATGCGAGGGGGTAGATCTTATCCCATATATGACGGGTACCAGAAAAGGGGATATCCATGAAATCTTATACTGGCGATGGCTGGAGGGTGCTAACCCACGCTCCGTGCACGCCGTCCGAAAGGGGAAATGGCGATTAATGAAGATACTCGAGGAAGAACGGTGGCAATTATATGATATTACTGCTGATCCCGGGGAGACATTGGATCTGTCCACCAAAAATCCTGAAATAGTAGAAGAATTGGCACGACATTACAAAGAATGGTGTCAGACACTACCGGCTCCGTCCGGTAAACACCGTGAACCGGGTGGACGAGTTCCTGAAGGCAACGGCTGGGCCACACCGGAAAATCCCTGATAAAGGCAAACCAGGGTAAACAATGTTATCGGTCAATAAGCACTGACATTTACTTTTTAATAGCCCCTGTTTCTTCCAGGTATTTGATCATTTCTTCAAGGGTCATTGGAGATTCGTTATAAACCTCCTCTTTCCATTTTGAAAAGTTTGAATATAATTCCTGCACTTTTTCAGGGTATTTTGATGATAAATCAAACTGTTCAGTTGTATCCGTATCGAGCTTGAATAATTGCAGCTCTTTATCGCTTCTATCCCTCAACAGTTTCCAGCTTCCCTGTCTGACAGCTTCCCTGCGAACGTTAAAATGGTTCATGTACACACCGGCAGGTTTTTCCCAGAACACCATTCTGTCCGGCAGGTTGCCATTCTTAAGCAATACCCTGGAAAAATCGATTCCATCAAGTTTCAGCTTTTCATCCGGCTTAATCCCTGCAAGACCTGTAAGGGTTGGAAAAATGTCCATTGTCACTATCAGCTCATTGCTTACCTGCCCAGGTTTGATTTTACCTGGCCACCAGGCTATCCCCGGAACCCTTGTTCCTCCTTCAAAGAGGTTAGATTTCCTCCCTGTAAAAGGTTGGCAGCTTCCCACATCAACCGGCCCGTTGTCAGAAGTGAAAATTACCAATGTATTTTTACTCAGACCAGACTCCTCGAGTTTATTCATGATGGAACCGACAGCAAGGTCAAGAGCCTCAATTGTTGCCTTGTAAGCCGACTCAGGCTCATCAGGATGGGGTCCCAAGGGATTCCCGTCCCATATTGTAAGTGAATCATCAGGTTTCCAATAGGGAACATGGGGTGCGGTAAATGGTAAGTAGATAAAAAATGGTTTTTCCTTATGCCGTTTATCAATAAATTCTTTCACCTCATCTGCCAATCTATAGGTAAAATATTTTCCCGGACCGTTTACCTGTTCCCGGTTCCTGTATAACATTGATCTGGTATTTGGTCCGGGGTTTGCAGGCAGATAGGTAAATGGATTGCCCATTCCACCGTCTACTCCGAAGAAATAGTCAAAACCAAAATCAAGAGGGTGAAACTCTTTTAAATTCCCCAGGTGCCATTTCCCAAACATGGCTGTCTGGTAACCATTTTCTCCCAGAACTTTTGCTATAGTGGTTGATCCTTTGGGCAGACCCTGGATCAATGGTAATGCCATACTGGTTTGCCCAAGTACATTCACAATCCCGGTTCTGTGCTGGTATCTTCCGGTCATTAATGCTGCGCGTGTTGGACTGCACACGGAGCAATTGGAGTGAAAATCAGTTAAAATCATTCCTTCAGAAGCCAATGCGTCGAGATTGGGGGTATGGATCTTTTTACTGCCAAAGCAGCTTATATCATTATAACCCAGGTCGTCCGCAAGGATTATTATAAAGTTTGGTCTGGAGGAAAGATCATTATTTACGGAATGACATGATACCATTGTGAATGCAAGTGCAGCGGAATAAATTTGTGATTTTGTCATATTTTATGAAATTAAGTTACCCGACCCTTATCCCTAAAGTGTCTAAAGAAAATTCACAACAGGCAAAAACCTTAATACCCCTGCATAGTTTCAGATATTCCCTTTCAAATAAAACATATTCCACGTGATGTTCTAAAAAAATGTAAATCTGTTGTAATATGAGATGATTCCTTGAGGATTGTACTGTATGTAAATCCACAGACTTGTTGATACATGAGTGAATATTTTTCTGTATAATTTAATCAGTACAATCCAGATAACAATCGCTCTCTTATTAGATTATATCTTTTTCTTCGTATTTGAGCTTAAATATAGAAAATAATAATTCATTTTGAATTTTAAGGTTTAATTAAAAAATCTCAAAAAATGAAAAAACAACTTTTCTTTTGTTGCCTTCTGATATTTTCGGTTGGCATTTTAAATTCTTCAGCACAGGAAACTAACGACTGGAGAAACATTGAAGAGGGAACAATCATTCCAACTCCGGGCATGAAATATGCTGATCAACCTTATGTTATAAAATCAAAGGATGGCACATGGATATGCGCGTTAACCGTGGGAACACTTGGTGAAGTTGAAAAAGGATCCAGAAATTTTTCGGCTGTTACCTTAAGTAAAGACCTGGGAAAAACCTGGTCACCCTTTACAGAATGTAACAGGGCATATGCTATACCTTTTGAAGCTCAGGATGGCAGGATATATTCACTTACCCCGGGCGCATTTACCTGGTCAGATAATGGTTGCCAGACATGGTCAGATCCCGTTAAAATACCCCAGTTTACGGAATTCGGTGGTTGGGGAGTTGGCATGCCCGTGCTGATAAACAAGGAACTGATCTATCCCTGGGCTATGATTGCGTTAAATAGTCCTCCAAGAAAAACAGAAGTATATTTTCTTGAGAGTAAAAATATATACACAGAATCCGACCCTCAAAAAATAAAATGGAATCTGCTCCCGGAAAACGGAAAAGGTTTAAGAGGACCTGAATGGGATAAACCGGAAAGCCGCTCGGAAGAGCCTCATATTGTTACCATGAGTGATGGTTCATTATACTGTGTTTTCCGGACAGACCAGGGTTATATAGGAAATTCGGTCAGTCACGACCAGGGAAAGACATGGACTAAACCGGTTGCTCTCCAATACAGCAGCACTGATCGTAAAATAAAGCACCCCCTGGCATGTCCCAGCCTATGGAAATGTACCAATGGTAATTATTTGCTTTTTTTTCACAATCATAATGGGAAAAACTACAGTGAAAGAAATCCTGCATGGATAAGCGGAGGGGTTGAAAAAGATGGAAGAATAGTCTGGTCAGAACCGGAAATACTGCTTTACTCTGATGATCTTACTTATCATTCCGGACGTTTGAGTTACCCGGGATTTCTTGAAGACGATGGTCAGTACTACCTTTTTGAAACCCAGAAAACACTCGCCAGGGTGCACCAATTGGACGCATCCCTGCTGGAAGGTTGCTGGAATCAATTGTCAAATAAATCTCTTACAACAAAAGGTTTGCAATTGGAATTGAAATCGGATGAAATAAAAGCCAAAAAGGAGATTGAACTTCCGGATTTTAAACAATTTATAAACGGGGGAAATAATTTAGATTACAGAACCGGCATCACATTTGAATTCTGGATTCAATTTAATTCATTTAAACAGGACCAGGTGATCCTGGAGAATTATTTGCCAGGTGGTATAGGAATGGGAATTACTGTAAATGAGAATAACAGCCTGAAACTAAGCTTAAATGATGGAAGAACCGAAAACAGCTGGTCGTCCGACCCGGTGCTGAAAGCCGGGGAACTCCAGCATGTTGCAATAGTTATTGACGGAGGTCCGAAAACAATCTCATTCATTGTTAATGGTAAATTTCTGGATGGAGGCGACTACAGGCAATATGGATGGGGGAGATATAATTCATACCTGCTGAATGTGAAAGGCAGAACAAAGACAACACTGGCTCCCGGATTTGACGGTGATATTAAAACATTCAGGATTTATGACCGTGCATTGCGAACATCTGAAGTTATTGGGAATTTCAGGTCTGGCTCGAAATAGGAGGGATTTAATTGCTTATAATGGATTTATGAAAAATACCAAATTCATACTGTTATACCTGTTAGTCCTTATAAATTTATCTGGTTGTAAAAATTCAAGCCAAAACTCCGGAACTTCAAATCCCAGGAATGATTATTATGTGGCAGCATATGTCTGGCCTTCATGTCATGATGAGCCCATGAGTCGGGAGGTTTTATGGGGAGAAGGAATTGGAGAATGGGAGATGATAAAAAAAGGCAATCCTCGTTTTGACGGGCATTATCAACCCCATGTGCCTTTATGGGGATATGTTATGGATGATGATCCTCTTGCTGTCGAGAAAAAAATTGATGCTGCCACGGATCATGGAGTAAATGTTTTTATCTATGACTGGTACTGGTATGACGGAAAACCATTCCTGGAGGAAGCCCTGGATGAAGGATTCCTGAAAGCCAGGAATAAAGATAAAATGAATTTTTACATTTTGTGGGCAAATATGAATATTCCCGGAAACTTATTGAACTCATACCGGTACCCTACCGATTCTCTAATCTGGACTGGAACTGTGGATTGGGATAACTATAAAAAAATAGTTGACAGGGTTATAAACAAATACTTCAGCCAGCCAAATTATTTCAGGATCAATGATGAACCTGTATTTTCAATTATCATCCTGGATAATCTGGTAAAAAGCTTCGGCAATCTTGAGGAAACAAAAAAAGCCCTGGATTATTTCAGGGATGAGGTCAAAAAAGCCGGTTTCCCGGGTCTGCATATTCAGCTGGTAGGACATGGAGGGAAAGGAACAACTTACCTTATCGGAGAAAAGTATGCGGAAGGCAAAACCATGAATGAAGTTATTTCAATTCTTGGTATCAATAGTATAACAAAATATAACTGGTCAGACAGGCTGATGGAGGACTATATTAAATGGGCTGAGAACTCAATGGCAATACAGCGTAAATGGGACTCGATACTGACCATACCCTTTTTCCCAAACGTTTCTATCGGATGGGATAATACTCCACGTTACCCTGATAAAGGAAAGGAATCAGTAATTCATATAAACAACTCTCCTGAGAGTTTTGCCGCTTATCTTATTAAGGCAAAAGAATATGCCGATATCCATCCTGAGCAACCAAAACTGATTATTATCAATGCATGGAATGAATGGATTGAGGGCAGTTATCTTGAACCCGACATGCGGTGGGGCTATGGTTATCTGGAGGCGGTTAAGGAGGTTATGAGTGGTAAGTATGATAAGTATTCCGGGCAATGAAATTTTTTGTTGTATGCAAAGTTTCCATTTGGCTTGAGCTATATGACATTTAAAAATAAAGGGATCATTTTTGTATATGCCCCTCCCAACCCTCCTGTATGAACTACACAGATAGTATACAAGGGGCTACACACATGGTATACAGTTAAGAAAGGTAAATTTATGAAAAAAAAGCCATGCCTTTCAAAGAACAAAGTATCATGAGTCCATGAGTCAGAGAATTGAATTTTGCATATTAGCGTCTAAGACAGAATCAAACATGCGCAATTTAGGGTAAAGCACTTTTTATGCATCAAAAAAAATGAATTCTTTCCAGTACAAGAACTAAAACAAATGATTCAGTATTAAAGATCAGGATTACATAATCATATGTTTTGTAAATCTCTGAGAAAATCAGGATTCTATTTTACTAACAAAATCATTTATTTAGATGAATAAAATATTACTATCATTCATTGTACTGCTGGCAGGATCAGCCTTTGCTTTTTCGCAGCCAGCTTCTCCGGATACACTTCTGCCGATCGAGGTGCGAGGGGAGGAGATAAACCGCATCAATATGCAGTTGCCCGACGGCGGGCTGAAACCCGTGGTCGGCGTGCAGAACATCCAGATCATGCGCGCATGTCTCAACAAGCCGGAACTGGCCGACGGCGACGGCTGGACTTACTCCCACCACCCGGATCTGGCCGTCTGGAAAGGCCGGCTCTATGCCGCTTGGGACATGCAGCCGAAGCATGAGGACGAAGGACCTTATAAGGTGGTCTATGCGACCTCTACGGATGGCTTTCACTGGTCCGCGCCTGCGGATCTTTTCCCGCGCAACATTGTTTTGGCCGCCCGTTTCTATTTCTACCGTGCCACCAACGATCGGATGCTGGCTTTCACCGCCTTCAAGTATAAAGCTGCCACCGTAGGCGAAGTTGGGAAATCGATCCTGCTGGTCAGGGAAATCACGGCGGATCACCAGCTGGGCGAGGTATTCACCCTGCTTAACCTTTTGACCAGTACACCCCAATACTCCCCGCCATCTTCCTTCGAAACGGCCACAGATGCCGGTTTTGTGGCGGCTTGCCGTGAAGCCGCGGAGAACAACCTGTTGCTTGAGCAACAGGACTATGGTGTGTACCTTGGCACGAACAAAATACCTTGGCATGACGATCCGGAGCTAAGCAAGGGCTTTTGGCAGTACGGTAAAGCTTTCTGTTTCTACCACCGCCAGGATAGTACCCTGGTCGGGTTGAGCAAGATGGGCTGGGAGTCGCTGTCGGACGATAACGGCGCTACCTGGCCACAACGGCCGATGCAGCCACCGACGCTGTTTGCCGGTTCGGGGAAGATCTGGGGGCAAAGAACTACCGACAGCCGGTATGCTCTCGTCTACAATCCCAACCCGAAACGAGTCATGCGTTACCCCCTGGCCATAGTTCACGGCGATGATGGGCAGGTATTCCGGGACATGAGGGTGGTCCATGGCGAAGTATCTAAGATTCGCTATGGGGGCCAGTGGAAGGTTTTCGGTCCGCAATACATGCGCGGGTTGGCAGAGTGGGCCGATGACGGAACGTTCGCCGACAGGCAGGCAATGTGGATGATCTACAGCGTTGCCAAGGAAGACATCTGGGTGTCGCGGATCTCGCTGCCGATCAAGCCGGACGAGACCGAGTTTCCAACAGACGATTTTGCGAATGCCACGCCCGGTGGTGTTGTGCCGGGATGGAATCTTTACAACCCGAAGTGGGCGCCGGTTACGGTCGTGGAGAACGCCGGGAAACGCAGCCTGGAACTGCGCGATGGTGATCCCTTCGACTATGCCCGTGCCGTGCGCGTGTTTCCGGAATCGGCGAAGGTCCGAGCCGAATTGGAATTGACACCAGCCCAGACAAAGGGCCGGCTGGAGATCGAGCTGTGTGATTCCTCCGGCCGCCGGCCCGTGCGCGTCGTGTTGACCGAAACCGGCCGGGTTCAGGCGGCGGACGGTAAGATCATGACCGACCTTGGTAATTACACGTCGGGCAATAAACTCTCTCTGGTCATCGCCGCTGATGCGGCGGCAGGACGCTACAGTGTGCAGGTGAACGGCAGTGCGCCGCGGGTACTGGCCACGGCCGAGACCAGCGCTAGGACCCTGCATCGGCTGTCGCTACGCACCGGCACCTACCGCGTGTTCGGCGACGATGTGTCTACATCTGCCGGTACCCCGAGCTGGGACGGCCTGTGGCGCGAAAAAGGCGAAAGTACTGCTGTGAATCCCGCCGCCGACGAGCCGTCCTCAACCCCGGCGGTATTCCAGGTGCAACGGGTCATAATCGCAATTCATGAATTCTCCAGCGATGCTTCCCTGACAGACCTTACTGTGAATGACACTACGGTCCGGGGATTTGATCCCGCCGTGCTGTCTTATGTAGTGGATGTGGATGGCATAGTTTCGATACCACCTGTTCCAGTGGTAGCTGCCATCGCGAATTTTGAAGGAGCAACGGTCACCGTGACTCAGGCTGAGAACCTTCAGGGAACTGAGGCACAGAGAACGGCTACGGTGAATGTACTCGCTGAAGACAAGATTTCTATGACTACCTATAAGCTTATATTCAAACTGATCACCAGTCATGAATACTCCAGCGATGCCACCCTGGCAGACCTTACTGTGGATAGCACTACGGTCCGGGGATTTGATCCCGCCGTGCTGTCGTATGTAGTGGATGTGGATGGCATAGTTTCGATACCACCTGTTCCAGTGGTAGCTGCCATCGCGAATTTTGAAGGAGCAACGGTCACCGTGACTCAGGCTGAGAACCTTCAGGGAACTGAGGCACAGAGAACGGCTACGGTGAATGTACTCGCTGAAGACAAGATTTCTATGACTACCTATAAGCTTATATTCAAACTGATCACCAGTCATGAATACTCCAGCGATGCCACCCTGGCAGACCTTACTGTGGATAGCACTACGGTCCGGGGATTTGATCCCGCCGTGCTGTCGTATGTAGTGGATGTGGATGGCAATGTTTCAATACCACCTGTTCCTTTGGTAGTTGCTATCGCGAATTTTGAAGGAGCAACAGTCACCCTTACACAGGCTGAGAACCTCCAGGGAACTGAGGCACAAAGAACGGCTACGGTGAATGTACTCGCTGAAGACAACATCTCTATGACTACCTATAAGATTGTATTCAACCTGATCACCGGTATGGAAAAAACCCCGAACGAGCTACTGAACATCTACGCCGAAGGCAAAACCATCTGTATCAGAACCTCAGGTATTGGAATGTTCAATCAGGTGAAAGTATATAACCTTGACGGTAAGAAAATTATTCACAAGAACCTTACTTCGACCTTTGAACGGATACAGGTAACCGATCCTTCCGGAATGTACATCGTGAAAGTAAAATCAGAAGAGAAAACGGTCATCGAAAAGCTGATTTTACGATAGCTTGGTTAATTGGCCATGATTAAATAACTTTTGTCTCGTTGCCGTTATTAAAACCAGCTTTTAAAATTCAATTTGGATATTTAGTTTCACTATTAAAGAGGAATATAAAATGATAAAAAAAGTAGCTCTGACATTGATTATTGCAGCTCTATTGGCTGCTGGCTTTACAAACACTAATGAGGTTTCGGTTAAAAGTACAAAAAATGTTGTTGTTTTCGCTGAGCCGGGTTCGTTTGCAGGCTGGCCTGCCAACAGCGGCGTTTGGACATGGAACGATGGAAAAGAAATCCTGGTTGGCTTCACCAAAGGACCGTTTATAGAAACGGATGGCCACAACATCGCACCAACGAACCGCCATAACCACCTGGCACGAAGCACCGACGGCGGAATGACATGGGCCACGGAAGAACCGTCAAATTTCGTTGGGAATAGTGCCCCGCCAGTCGCTTCGCCGGGAGAGATCAACTTTGAAGTTCCGGGTTTTGCGATGCGGGTGATGGCCGATGGTTATCATGGGTCGACTGACAAGGTGGGATCCTTCTTTGTTTCGGATGACAAGGGCAAGAACTGGCATGGCCCCTATCGTTTCAACGGTCTGATGGAAGACCCGAATCTTGCAGGAACGGAATGCACCTCCCGAACCGGCTATCTCGTGACCGGCCCCAAATCCTGTCTGATCTTCATGTCAGCCCGGCCCATTGACAAGAATAAAGCCAACGCGCCCCAGTTTATTGATAATTGGGACAAATCCTACGTCGCGGAAACCACCGATGGCGGGAAGTCATTCCACTTTGTCTCCTGGATCGCGCCGATTAGCGGTCAATTCCGCGCCGTCATGCCTGCGGTATGCCGTCTGAAGGATGGTTCCATCGTAGCGACTGTCCGTGCCAATAGGCCTGAAAGAGACGAAGGCGGAGTGGATTTCATGGCGGGACACGTGGATGCCTATGGTTCTGCAGATAACGGAAAAACCTGGAGCTTTCTGAGCCGCGTAGGTGAAACTGGCGGCGCGATGCAGAACGGAAATCCTCCGGCATTGGTGGCGCTCAAAGACGGCAGGATAGCTTGTGCCTATGGCGACCGGAGGACGGCAAAAATAAAGGCAAGAATTAGTTCCGATGGTGGCAAGACCTGGGGCGACGAACTGGTGGTGCGTGACGATTTTCAACGGGGCAAGGACAACAGTTCGGATATGGGATATCCCCGTCTGGTTACAAACCATAAAAATAATCTCGTGGCCATGTATTACTGGGCAACAAAGGAAAACCCCCAGGGTCATATTGCTGCAACTATATGGAAACCATGAATCATGAAGCAGATATCAATTATACAATCCCGAAAGGTAATATTTGGAGAAGGCTCCCTGCTGCAATTACCGAATGGGCTGAAAAAATCTGAAATAAAAAATCTGTTGTGTATCATTGCTTCCCCTGTACATGAAACAATATCGGATTTACTCCCCGAAATGGAAGCAAGAGACATTTCTGTCATACTGAATGATCCCATTCAGAAAGAACCTTTGATACAATTATACAATATTTAATCTAATGGCTTAAATATTTTTAAAAATAAGACCTCACACGTGATGCGGAGAGGGGTTGGGGGGGGGTAAAACTTAATGGATAAATATTGATAATCTTTCGCACCCGTTGTTGTAAATTATTACCCTAATTAAGGCGTATTAGATGAATAAACAGGAATTGTAAATATTTTTTATCCTTACTCATAAGTACATTTTCAGAATAAAACCTTCTGTTTTATTATATTCAACGCACAGTGTTATTAAACTCTGATAATTAGATTTTTAAATAGCAAAACGTGTTATACAAAAATATTTTTCAATTAATATAATCCAAATCATGAAATCATTCATTCTGTTTATTCTCCTTTGGGCATTTACCTTAGCCGGCTATTCGCAAACTACTATCTACGTTTCGCCAAATGGCAACAACACTGCTGCCGGAACAGAATCCTCTCCCCTGAAAACCCTCGAAAAAGCCCGGGAAAAGGTAAGGGAATTAAAAAAGAGTGGGAGTGAGGACATCACCGTCATTTTACGTGGAGGAACTTACTTTATTGACAAAACTCTTGTTTTTGGACTCGAGTATGGGGGCAGTAAAGATCAGCTGATCACCTGGAAGGCATATCCCGGCGAAACTCCGGTTTTATCCTCGGGGGTAAAACTTTCGGGATGGACCCGGTCGAAAAAACTTAAAGGACTTCCTGAGGCAGCAAAGGGGAAGGTCTTTGAGGCGTCATTTCCTGCAGGAATGCAGGTCCCAAGAAGCCTGTTTGACGGGTACGAAATGCTCCGGAGATCCAGAAGTATAGGATTCAAATCCCGGATCGACGCTTTCGGAAGAGATGGCCAGTCAACCCTGAGGTCTTTCAATGTAATGTATGTGAATGAGCGTGCTGAACTGAAAAACTGGGATAACGTCAGCGACATGGAACTGGTGATCAGGCCCTGGTGCTTGTGGACCATGAATAACCTCCCAATCGAATCGATCGATCTTAAAAACCGTTCCATTAAAACCAGTGTAAACGGGACGTATTTTCTTACTAACGAGCGGTATGATCGTTTTCCCGAAGAGCATGCCTGGATAGAAAACTGTATGGAAGGTATGACAGAACCAGGCTCATGGTGCATTAACAGCAAACTGGGTAAAGTGTATTACTGGCCTAAAGGGGAAGCCCCCGGGGAAGATGTTCTGATTCCTACTTTGCAGGAATTCATCCGTCTTGAAGGATTCAATGATATAAAAGGACGAAATGATATTCCTGTGAGGAACCTGGTTTTTAAGGGCATCTCATTCAAACATAATGACAGGTACGTGTTTAAGGATACGGATGCAGGTATTCAGCACGACTGGGAACTTTTCGATACCGACAATGCCTTTTTCCGTTTCAGGGGAGCAGAAGATTGCGTTTTAGAAGAGTGCGAGTTTTCTTCGGGTGGAGGTGCTGGTGTGCGCCTCGACCTCTACTGTAAAAACATAACGGTAAGAAACAATTATATACATGGTATCGGGGCTACAGGTATTTTCCTTTGTGGTTACGGTCTTGGCACAAAGGATGTAAACACCAAGAACATTATAACCAACAACAGGATAACTGATGCTAGCAGGCTTGTCTGGCATAGTTCTGCGATTATCCTAACACAGACAAGCGAAAACCTTATCAGTCATAATGAAATATCGAAAATGCCATACTCAGGTATGGTAATTACTGGCTACAGGCCCTGGTTCATGCATGAATCCAGAAAGAATTTTATCGATGGGACCGACAGCCTCATAAATTACAACTGGCATGGTGGACCTGGAAGCTTCTCTGTTGGACTGAATATACGTGAGAATTCAAAGTCGATCCGTTGGGACGAAATAGGGGAACCATTGACAGGAATCCCTGGTGAAAATGTTGGTGCATTTAACAATCAAAATAAATTCCAGACAGTGGCTTCTTATTTTAACATGAATCACAACCGGATGAACATCATTGAGAACAATGAGATATTCGACGTTATGAAGTTTCTGGGCGACGGAAATGGAATTTACATCAGCGATACAGGTCCTTTTAACGTAATCAGGAATAATTTCATCCATAGTACGCCTGAAGCCTGGGGAGTAGGTATCCGCACCGATGCATACCAGATGAACACTTATGTTTATGGCAATATTATCTGGAAATTTTCCGGCGGCATAGCCAGTAGTGCTAATAATCTGGCATACAATAACATCGTTGCTTCATGCCGGGAATCGGGTCTGATGGAAGACCCGGGAAAACATCTCGATTTTTATTTTGATTATATGAACACAACACAGGGTTTTACGGATTGTATGATCATGCGTAATTTTATCTGGCATGACGGGAATCGCAACCCTTTTTTCAGGTTAGATCTGTCAAAGAACGATACCGGATATAGCGTAGTTGATCATAATTACTATTATTGGAAAAATCACTCTTCGGAAATGCGGGAATTACTTTCCACCCTCGGGAAATTAGGGATTGATAATAATGGAATGATTATAGATCCAATGTTTGCTGATCCCGAAAATGGTAATTTTCAAATTGACCCGGCAAGCCCTCTTCTTAAAAATGGATTCGCCCCTCTTAACCAGGACGAAATGGGGCTGACTGATGAATTTCCTCAAAAGTTCAGAAAATAAAGAAATTGAAAAACTTCCTTAATCCCAAAATTATGAGACATTTAATAATATCAGTTTTCCTGTTGACACAATTCATCTGCCTGAATGCACAAAAAGGTAGTATTCAGTTGCCCAAAGATTGGCGGGCTCCTTATGTCAAGCCCGATATCAAACCCTTTGTTTTCAATGGAGTTGTTTATGATCCTTCCATTGATGCTGACTTTATCAATATTTACAATCATGGTCCGGGAGACCATGAGACCAACCAGCAGCCGTGTGTTGCGGTTACCAGCGAGGGCATAATGGTAGCCGTCTGGACACAGGCATCAAGAGAGTCGGCCAAGGATCAGAGTGTTGTTTCATCGACCAGTTTTGACGGGGGAAAGACATGGAAGACCCCGGTGGATATTGAACGGGCTGCTGACAAACGGCCGGGTTCCTGGGCTATGATTTTTTGTGTGCCTCATACGGGCAGGTTTTATACTTTCTACTGGTATGATGAAAACCAGAATACCAAACGGGATGCAGGGCGCATCTATTTTCGTTATTCCGACGATAATTGTGCCAGCTGGAGCGGACGTTACCCGATTGCAATGCCACGGCATGATATGGATGTGGAAGGACAGGACAGTCATGGCTGGAACACCGGTTTTCCGATCCTTATGCCTGATGGCGCCATGCTCATGGGGTTTTCCAAGATGGGTCCGGATCTTGGCGCTGACGCTGCAAAGAGAGCTGGAGCTAAAGCAGGCCCCCAGTTCTGGAGAACAGAGGTTTTTTTCCTGCGGGCGGAAAATATTCTGTCTGAAACCGATCCAGAAAAACTCAAATTCAGGATCACTCCTTCAGGACCCGAGGGACTCTGGATTCCTGATGAGGAGGATGCAAAGCTGCATTTCTGCCAGGAGCCCTATATGGCTCTTTTGCCGAGCGGTCGCGTAATTTGCACCATGCGCGTGATGAATGGTTACCCGGTATATTCAGTCAGCGAGGATTATGGCATTACGTGGAGCAAACCCCTGCCTCTGCGAAACTCTCCGGGCGGTGATCTTCTGAAACACGTCTGTGGACCATGCCAGGTAAGCTCAACATCCGATGGAAGGATATATTTTCTCTTTTCAAACCGGAATGATTATTCCGGATCTGAATCCACCTGGTCGAGAAGGTGGATAAACAGGGACCCGATACATATCGTTGTTGGCAGGGAGCTTCCGCTTCTGGCAAAAAATGTGCCTGCAGAAAAGAATAACGCGGGTATTTATTTCGATACGCCACGGATAATTCTGGATGGAGTTGAAGATAATATAAATAAGAATGAAAATGTTCAGGTTTTCAACCGCGTACGTTCGGCAGCCTATCCTCAGCTTTTACACATTGGCGACAGGCATTTTATTTTCTATTCAAATACAAAAATGGACATTCGGGTCAAAGAAATACCTGATGAATTTGTTACCGGTGTGGGAATACCTTTTTTCTCACGCTAGAATTATAAAATGTTTTTTAAAGTAAGATTAGCATCGAATGTAAAGAAGTCTTCGTGATTTCAAGACTACATAGTTGTCAGGAAAATTATAAATGCATTTTGTTTATACAGGTTAATTGATTGTTCATCAAGAGCATAAAGTTTTTATTGTCATCATAAAAGATATTTAAATGAGAAATTTTTTACTTACCCTGGGGCTGTGTGTATGCGGAATTTCCTATACACAAATTAAAACATTAAATGATGATATCAGCCTGGCAGACGGATATGATATGCCAAGCAGTACCCGCACGGTAACTGTGATCTTCCCAAAGTCAGTTCCTGATGCCACATGCCTGGCAGATTATGCAAAAGCATTTGACAAACCCGGGTATATTCCAAATTACTCCGACGTGGTAATGCGCTCACTGCGTTTCAGACCTAATGGTGAAGAGGACACGAAACTTCATCGTAATACATTTACATCCATGGATCAATTTCACGTAACCAGACTGGAATGGACTTATCTGAACAATGACAATGAAATTTCGAAAGTGAAACAGGTTCTTCAGTCTGGAAGAGTATTTGGATCTGCTGTAAATTGTCACCCTCCGGCTAAAGATACAAGCTTATGTGCAGTTACTGTTGAAGGCAAATCCCTGGTACTGAAACATCACAGGCTGTTTAAGGACATTCCCGGAGTTGGATGCATGAACAAACCTGCTTATTTCGAGGAACAACTTGCTGCATATAAAAAATACGTCGACCTGGGTATCCCGGTACTCCAGCGTGATGATCCACGACAGAATAGCACTGCAAATGAACTTGGGGGTTGTTTTTGCCCCTGGTGCATGGTACATTTTAATCAATGGCTTGAAGAAAATATCAGTCATGCCAAACTTGAAGAAAATGGAATAAAAGATCTTTCATCATTCAATTACAGGGATTACCTCATATCCATGAATGCACCGGTTGGTGATGACTTTAACAAATGGGATGGCGGAATTCTGAAGCAATGGTTTATTCAATCCAATGCGTTGGTGGATGCTGAATTTTTTGCCAGACTGAGGGCTGAGATTGATAAACATGCAGGTAAAAAATACCCTGTTTCATGCAATAATACTTCCTTTCAACAGTGGACACCAACCCACAAATCTTTTGACTGGGGATACTCCGAGATAATCATGAAAACAACTATACCTGAACGTATTTACGAGCGTTCCTATGCTGCCCGTAACCTTGGAAAAATCCAGGTGTACAGCGCACCCAAGGTACTGGGAAATGAAATAATACCAGAAAGCCTAAGGTATATCACTATTAGGAGGGCTACAGCTACCTGCTATGCAACCGGAGGAATCATGAGCGTACCATGGGATGTTTATGAACAGACTCCATCCGGGTCTGACAGGTATTTTGGAACACCGGAGCAGTATGCCGACCTTTTTGGTTTTGTCAGGGGTATTGCTCCATATCTGGAAAAATACGAGGAAGTGTGCGCAGCAGGAAGAAATATCGCAGAACAAAAGCTGGATGGGACATCACTTTTTGGAAAACTGCCTGACGGAGTATTCACTTTTGCCCGTGCAATTCCCAATGATAAAAATGCTCCCGTAATTATTCATGTGGTGAATTGGAACGATGATGCTGCCACATTAGGTCTGGAGCTGGATAAGAAACTACTCTTTGGTGGTAAGCAAGTGAAGTGCACCCTGCTAATCCCGGCTGCTTATTCGGAAACCCAGCATAAAAAAGCAGAAGAAAGGGCACAAAAGCTGAGGGCTAAGGATACCATGTTTACTGTAAAAGAATCACCGGCATACAGAGATCTTGTTACGAAAATTCCCATTCCTGTAAAAGAGAAGGATGGAAAAATTTTGTTGAATATCAGTGAGCTTCAATTATGGGGTGTCCTTGTGGTGGAGAAAATGTGAATTCCTTATGATGAACTCAAATAGTAATTTAGACTTTAAGTCAATGAGAATTTATAATTCAAATTTTCTAAGTAAATCAGCTCTTAAGGGGATGCAAATGCTGTTATTTTTAATTATTATCATACTCAACTCATGTAAAGAGCCGGATAAAGTAAATGAAGATACCAGACCATCGAAACCTCTTTTAAGATACATGGTACCTTTGGAGAATCGCGATATTTACCTGGATGAAATGGTTAATCAATGCAAATCGATGGGTATAAACGAGATTCTTCTGTTTACAATGCTGTCAAACGGAGAATACGGCGGGGATGCTTTTTATGATGGTGAAGAGTTTGAAAAGAGGATGGAACATTTTCGGTATTGCGCCGATCGTATTCGCAATGAAGGTTTGATCCTGAGTATTAATGCGTTTCATACTCTCGGACATATACGTGTTCCGGAGGAAGTAGTTCAGCATTTTGGCTTTGAACGCCAGCTTACCAGGGAAGGAAAACCAAACCTGCACCCGGTGCTGGATCCCAGGAGTGAAAAACTTAGAGAGCACCTGGAAATGATCTATTCTGCATATGCTACGCTTAAACCTCACCGTCTTTTCGTGGATGATGATTACGGTGTTCCTTTGGCAGCCAGCTTCCACGAAGGCAGGGTGAAGGAATTTGCCCACATTGTGGGTTGCGATTCTACCCGCGAGGCTTTGGTAGCATTAGTTTACAGCGATAATCCGGAAACTGCCGCTAAAATGCAATATATCATGGGAGAACTGGTCAATCGTGACCTGGAGGACCTGGCAAAGATCATCGAACAAGCAGTCCATAAAGTATCCCCGGAAACCAAAATCGGGATGATGTTCCCCTCTTCCATTAAGAATGATGTTGCCCGGATCGCCAAAGCATTTGCAGGCAAACATAAACCCTTTGTCCGTCCGCAGATGCCCTTATACCGTGAAGACATCCCTGTGGCCAGCTATTCACAGGTATTCTGGGTTATTCCTTACTGGCAGAGCAAACTAGGCGAGGATTTTGAAATCTTTCCCGAAATCGAGAATTTTCCCTATACTAACTTTTCGAAATCCCCGGAAGCTACTTACTCACAAATTGCCAGCGTATTTGGCAGGGGGATAGGATCACCTGCATACAACCTGGAGAACTTCAGGAACCATCGAACTATCGGGTTGTTATCTGAACGGAAAGGACAGGTTAAAGAGGTTACGGATCTGCTCAGGGGAAAGTCGAGTCCCGGGGGAATCGGTGTATGGAATATGCCTGGTTGTAATCTCGAATTACTTGGGCTGCCTTTTAAAGCAGTCAGCGAGGCCGGGGATGCCGATATTCTTTTTGGGAGTGCACTTTCTGGTCTTTTAGATTCACAGTTAGAAGGACTGGTCAGAAAGGGAGCGATATTCGATTTAGATGCCATGAGAGTAATGAAGCAGAGAGGATACCTGGCGAAAATGGGGGTGGGGGAACTTACCCAATCCGACCGGAATAACATCATTAATATCGATTTTAACCAGGAGGGCAGACCCGACGACTTGAACTGGAATATCTATTATTGGCTTCGAAACCTGCCCGATCCTGCCTGGCCTTTAGTATTCAAAGCATTGGGCGAAATCCGTCTCTATTCCTGTAAAAATCATGAAAATGAAATAACAGTGCCATATGCGGTAAAATGGACCGGACCGGATGGTCAGCAATTCGGCTTTATAAATTTCTCTTACGAACGATGGCCGCTTTACGCATGGTTTCATACATGGATGCCCGGTATTATGAGCGAGCTTGCAGCCTGGGTAAATGGTGAAGCAGTCAATGTAATGATAAAGGAAAGCCCGCGGGTTGCGGTGGAAATGTGTGAAATTGAAGGAGGAAAAGTTTTGCTTACACTTATTAACTATAGTACGGGAAGTTATGAAGATGTAACGCTTTTATTATCAGGAAAACTTGAAAAAATGAAGTGGAAGGAAATAATGGCAGATGGAAGTGAAAAGGACTGCAAGCTTAGGTTGTCAGGTTACGGATCCGAAGTCGAATCCTTAGCTCTTATGCCAGCATTGGGAGTAAAGTTTTTTGTCGGGCAATAATGGGATCTGGATTTTTCAATGGAAAATATTGATAGAATCCTCTGACTTAGAGAAACATGAAAACAACAAAACGAAAAGGATCCCGCGTCGCTATTTTTGATATCATCTCACCTCATTTTCTATAATTTATTATCCTTAAGTTTAAGTACATTTTACATTTTAATCCTTCTTTTAATTATATGGCTATGAATAAATGAACATTAAGCTTTTCTTCAGACAGTTAGGAAGATCCGCATTTTTATCAACTGTCAGGTTCCTAAGCCTTTTCATTGGTTTTGTGATCTCCATCGTTATTATATCCTGGATTTCGAAAGAACTGAACTACGACCGGTTCTGGGAGAACAAAGACAGATTATACCGCGTGGCATTTGACCAATACAGGAACGGGGAATTGCAGTTAAGCATGGCGCCCACTTACCGGGGAGTTACCGATGTAATGCTTGAAGAGCTGCCTGAAGTTGAGGCAAGGGTAAGGTTTCACCGTGATATGATAACTGTGTTTACACCCGACGCCCAGGTACAGGATGTGAAGATGTTTTATACCGATACCTCCATTTTCGATGTTCTTAAAAGAAAAATCATTGCACGGGAATCCTCAGTACTTTTTCCGGATCTGACATCCGTTCTGATCTCCGAATCCCTTGCCAGGAAAATCTTTGGAGATAAGAACCCGATCGGAAGATCCCTGAAAGTAAATTCCTGGGAATTATATGTCAGCGCTATTTTTGAGGATATCCCTGAAAACAGTCACCTCAGTTTTGACCTGCTTTTAACAATACCGACCCTTCGTTACTACCAGGCTAATTATAACGGCACACGTAATAAACTGGACAGAAGCAAACCTTTCGAATATATTCCGCCGGGTCCGTATGACAAAGGTTCATGGGGAAAGTGGTACGGATACAGTTACATCCTGGTCCGGGAGGGTACAGACATAAAAGAGCTGGAAAAGAAAGCAGAATCATTGATCAGACCTGAAAATCTTCCTTCCTGGTTCAGCTCATCAAGAATAGATCTTATTTTTCAGCCCATTACCGGTATCCACCTGAATTCCAACCTTACAGAAGAATGGAAAATCAATGGTAGCATTGTCCAGGTTTATATAATGCTGCTTGTTGCCCTGATTGTCCTGATAATCAGTATGGTTAATTTTATCAACCTGTCGGTAATGGATTTTTATGACCAGTATTTCAATTCTGCCATAAGGAGAATACATGGTGCAAAGGTTTCCGACCTTATTATAACCGGGTTTTTCAAGGAATTCTTTATTAGTTTCTTAGCAGGTATTTCCTCTTTCATAATAGGTTATTATGCATTAAAAGTGTTTGTTCCCGGATCCTCTCCGGGGTTTGCTTCAGTTCTAATGATATCTGCACTGACAATAATAAGCGCTTTACTGACCTTGATCATTCCTCTCTGGCACCTAAGAACCCGTACCCTTCAGGATATGCTGAAAAAAAGGATCATTTCAGGTTCAGGGGGGATAATCTCCAGGAAAATGTTGGTCACTGTGCAGTTTGCCATTTCCATTTTCCTGATCTCCGGAAGCATTGTTATTTTTTACCAGCTCAGGTACATTCAGAAAAAAGATCCGGGATTTGTTCCGGAATCGGTAATATTCTCCTATAGTCCAATGACTGCGCGTCAAAAAGCATACGACCAGGGAAAACTCTTGGTTTTCCGCGACAGGATGGCTACTATTGCAGGCGTGCAAGGATTTTGCTCGTCGTCATCGGTTCCGGGGAAGGATTTTCTATTTCAGTCCGATAATGTTGCCCGCGTCAGTGATGAACCTGATAATCAAACCTATTTTCAGGTCCTGAATGTTGATTCTGATTACCTGGAAACGTATGGGCTGTACCTGGTATCCGGCCAAAACTTTACGGATACAGATAAATACCCGGGAGAAGAAATTATACTTAACGAGCTTGCAGCAAAAAAGATCGGTTTTAAAAGTCCGGATGAAGCGACAGGCGAAGTAATAAAGGTTGATGAAGTAAATTATGTTGTACAAGGGGTTGTAAAAGACTTTCACCATCTTTCCCTCAAGAAGGAACTTACCCCGGTCATAATTTTTAAGAGTCTGAAATGGCGGTTTAATATCGGTTACTACTCATTCAGGATTTCACCCGGAGCTTTACAGGAAACCATACCTCTGATCGGGAAAGCCTGGGAAGAAATATTCCCTGGCGAGAGGTTCATTTACAGGTTTCTTGAAGACAATTACCAGGAGCAGTACAGGGCTGAGCAGAATTTCGGAAGATCAATTACGCTTGGATCATTTATGGCTATCCTGATTTCCTGCCTGGGCTTGTTTGGTTATGCAAGATATTCAGCTGCAAAAAGGGTTAAGGAGATCGGGGTGCGAAAAACTTTCGGTGCAAGCAGCAATGATATTCTGATATTATTTAATAAAGAGATCCTGCAAATGGTTGCCATGGCGGCATTATTCGGCCTTCCTTTATCCTGGATGCTCATGAATAAATGGCTTCAGAATTTCGCATACCGGATTGATGCCAGCCTTTGGATGTTTGTTACTGCATTATGTATGACCGCGCTGATCGCTGTTTCAGCAACATTCTACATTTCCTGGAAATCTTCTATGTTACAACCTTATGAAGCCCTTAAGTATGAATAGTTTTTATCAATATTGTGAAAATAGGATTATGGATGAGTTATCAGTTCTTTATAGATTTATTTCACCTGAATTGGATTAACAGGTTTGAAAAACACATTTCAGGGTATAATAAATTGAAACCAAAAATCAAAGACAAATGAACCTTCAGATTATCTTTCGTCAGTTGCGCAGAGCCGCCTTCTTATCTACTGTCAGGTTACTTAGCCTTTTAATTGGATTTGTTATATCAATTGTTATTATTGTCTGGGTAAGCAAGGAACTCAGCTACGACCAATTCTGGGAAAATAAGGACAGGATATATCGTGTATCACTCGAACAGTATCAGAACGGGCAATTGCAGTTTAGCATGGCGCCTAATTACCGGGGTGTTACAGATCTGATGCTTGAAGAATTGCCTGAAGTGGAGGGAAGGGTTCGTCTTCACCGTGACATGATAACCGTATTTACTCCGGATGCACAGATACAGGATGTAAAAATGTTTTATACGGATACCTGTGTTTTCGATATTCTAAAAAGAAAAATTATTGCCCGGGAATCATCCTCCCTGTTTCCTGATTTAAGATCTGTACTGATTTCAGAATCTCTGTCAAAAAAAATCTTTGGTGATAAGAACCCTATCGGGAGATCCCTGAAGTTAAATGAAGGATGGGAATTTTATGTAAGTGCTGTTTTCGAAGATATCCCTGGTAATAGTCACATGGATTTCGACCTGCTCATGACAATACCTTCACTTCGTTACTATCTGGCCAATTTTAATAACCTGACCAGTAAACTGGATGAAGACAAACCTTTCGAATATTTTGAACCGGGTCCGTATGATAAAAGATCATGGGGAAAATTTTACGGTTACAGCTACATTCTGGTAAAGGAAGGCACAGACATCAATGGGTTGAAATTAAAGACTGAATCCATGATCAAGCCTGAAAATCTACCCTCAGGTCTCAGTTCAGCAAAAATTGACCTGGTTATTCAACCAATTACCGATATCCACCTTCATTCAAGCCTGTCGGAAGAACTGAAAGTCAACGGAAGCATGTTTAAAGTTTATACCCTGATACTTGTCGCAATCATTGTTATGATCATAAGTATTGTAAACTTTATCAACCTCTCGGTAATGGATTTTTACGACCAGTCATTTAATTCTGCGCTCAGGCTGATCCATGGAGCACAGGTCTCCGACCTGCTGAGATTCGGATTTTTAAAGGAATTTCTGATCAGCCTGGCGGCTGGTGTTTTCTCTTTTATTATCGGCTATTACGCGCTGAAAGGACTGGTTCCCGGTTCTATACCGGGAATTTCCTCAGTTATTCTGGTTTCCGCAATTATGGTAATGAGCGCACTTTTAACACTGATCATTCCTCTATGGCACCTCCGGTCAACAAGCTTGCAGGATATGCTTAAAAAAAGGATTATCAGAGGGTCAGGGGGTATAATTAGCCGCAAATTACTGATTACTGTCCAGTTTGCGATTTCTATTTTTCTTATAGCAGGAACGATTGTAATTTTTTACCAGCTCAGGTATATTCAAAAGAAAGACCCCGGATTTGTACCTGAATCAATAATCTTTTCCTATAGCCCGATGACAATGAACCAGCGGCCGGACATACAAGAGAAACTGCGGGTATTCCGCGGCAGGATGGCTGAAATAGCAGGAATACAGGGTTTTTGTACATCTTCTTCAGTACCGGGAAAGGATTTCCTTATGCATTCTGAGAATGTAGCCCGTGCAGGGGATGAACCGGATAAGCAAACCTATTTCCAGATCCTGAATGTGGACCAGGAATATCTTAATACCTACAAGTTGAATCTTATTGCCGGCCGTAACTTCACCGATAGCTATCAATACCCGGGTGATGAAGTTATTTTGAACCAGCTTGCTGCAAGAAAAATCGGATTTATGAATCCGGATGACGCCATAGGTGAAATTATAAAAGTTGACAATAAGAATTATACAATATTCGGAGTAGTCAGAGATTTTCATCACCTGTCGCTTAAACAGGAACTTACACCTGTAATTATCTTTAAGAGTCTGAAATGGAGATATGCTGTAGGTTATTATTCATTCAAGATAGCGCCGGAAAATATCCAGGGGGCAATACCCATGATAGAGAAAGCCTGGACAGAGACCTATCCGGGCGAACGGTTTTTGTACAAGTACCTGGAAGATAATTACCGTGAACAGTATGCGGCTGAACAGAATTTTGGAAAATCACTTTCCCTTGGATCATTTATGGCTATTCTCATTTCATGCCTGGGACTGTTCGGTTTTGCCCGTTATTCTGCTGCAAAAAGAATAAAAGAAATCGGTGTGCGAAAAACTTTTGGAGCAAGCAGGAATGATATCCTGATACTGTTTAACAATGAGATTTTACAAATGGTTGGGGCAGCCGCAATTTTTGGCTTACCACTTTCCTGGTTTCTCGCGAATAAATGGCTACAGAATTTTGCCTACCGGATAAACGCCTCCCTGTGGATGTTTGCTGCTGCACTGGCATTAACTGCATTTATTGCGGTTTTAGTTACTTTTTACATTTCCTGGAAATCCTCTCTTCGGAATCCTAATGATTCCCTGAAGTATGAATAATTTTACAGATATCTCAACGTATTAAATATATCCATTATGAAGAAACTGGTTTTTCAACTGCTGCTACCCATATTATTTCTCGCTTCGGCAAAAAGCCAGGACAGAACTCTTTTCTTTTCAGAATATATTGCAAACGGATATACCAATGCACTTGAGATCTATAATCCCACCGCCGATACAGTCGAATTGGAAACTTATTCAATTATACGGAACGGAGCTTATCGTTTTGATTTTCCCGGCGGTGTAATTTTACCTTACTCCACTTGGGTTGGATGCAGGAACGAACCCTCAAATCCTCCTGACCAGGAGGTTCTTGCCAAGGCTGATACATCATGGCCCGCTTCAGGGAGTATCTGGTATTTAAGCAACTCCGCCCTGATACAGTTGTTAAAAGAAGGACAGGTTATTGACGCAATTAACGGGGATCCGCGAAATGCAGAAGTTGCAGGTGTCACAAGTGCACTTGAGTTGCATACTCTTATCCGTAAGCCTTCAGTATCCAAAGGTGATACGATCTGGGCTCACTCAAGAGGAACAAATGCCGATGACTCACAATGGATTGTCAGCACTGTTTCTTACGATAATTTAGGTCAACATTCTATTGACCTGGGCGGTGTTCCATGGCTTAATGTCAGATATGAAGGAAAGAGTCTTAACTCAGGATCCTCTATGGTTGATTACGGTTCAATTGAAATTAACCAGAACCTGGTAAAAGATTTTGTGCTTGAAAACAAAGATAATACAAGCAGTCATCTTTTCAGGATTGAAAGTTCAGATGAATGGTTTACATTATCTGATACAAGCTTAAGTATCGCACCAGACGGAACAGATACCTTACGAATTACGTTTTCTCCGGTTGAGACTCTTCAAAGAACTTCAGTCATACAAATTACCGGCACAGACGATATTGACAGTTTATTCTCATTCAGTGTTAAAGGTTCCGGTACATTATTCAGCGCCCGGGATACCATCCGATTCTATGTCTCACCAACGGGACTGGACTCAAATTCAGGAGAAATTCCGGGAGAGCCTCTAAAAACTATACAGGCAGCGGTGAATAAGGTTAAAGTCCTTAACAGGCCGGATCAGATACAGTTACCTTCATTTCCTGCACCAACCACAAATCCCATACTTGGCACTCCCGATAATTACAGGGAAATTATTCTTGGAAACCTTTCAAACCTGGAAAACAGGGTTGAAATACATCTGTTACCGGGATGGCATTTTCTCGACTCCCGCATAACTGTAGATAATTCGGTAGGTGGAAATGTTCATTTTATCGGCGACTGGACTGGAGATGCAGCTACAGAGATCAAGGCAGGATTTGAAAACAATATCGATGATCCATTGTGGATGGATCTGCCAGTGGACAAAATGCCGGTCGTGAGCGGCGGACGACAGATAACCGGCTGGAGAGATACTACAGTGAACGGCAAAACCGCCTGGGTCACAAACATTCCGGAGGTTGCTTCCGGAAGCTGGTATTTCAAACAATTGTTCGTGAACGGGAAAAGAGCCATGAGATCCCGGTTCCCAAAGACGGGAACTTTCCGGATAACCGAAATCCTGCCGACAACCACCGGTGTTATCAGTAACAATACTGACCGGGTAAAGGTAAGATCAAAAGACTTTCAAAACTGGAAAAATCTTGCAGATGTCGAGATGGTTCACACACATCGATGGCTTGACGAACGAATGCCGGTTAAAAGTATTGATGTTGCCAACAGTATTATTACTTTGAATTATGTAACAAGTCATGAAATGGTTGGAAGTCATGCCATTCATGGCGCCGGACTTTCAGCATATTTCTGGGATCATGTGTTTGAGACCTTGAGCGAACCGGGCGAATGGTATCTCGACCATCCCTCGGGAAAGCTCTATTATATTCCAAATCCCGGCGAGTCAAAAGAAAATACGGAGGTAATTGCACCCAAACTTCTGAACCTTTTCCGAATTTATGGAAGCGGGAGCAGCAATAAATTTATCTGGGATGTATCCTTTGAAAAAATCGGGTTCATGCATACTGAATCTGTGATCGCTGCACATATCGGAACCGGTAACAACAATACCTATGGAGAAGGTGCCCTTTCCTTTGAAGATGCAAGGGTTCCTGTTGTTAAGGCATGTTATTTCGGTCACGTGGGGGATGTCTGCATCGAGTTCGAAAGCGGTACCATGGGAGGTGAAATATCATCCAATATTTTCAGGGATCTCGGATCCGGGGCCACAGGAGTATATGGTATAACAACTGCTACTAATTATTATAAAAAGACAGGTTATCATCATCTTCATGACAATGATATCATGGGATACGGTCGCTTTTATTTCGGGGAGGTAGCCATGCGGCATGTTAACACAGTACACATGGTAATTGAACACAATTATATCAGGGAAGGATTCTTTAATGCAATCACCTGCAATGCTAACCCGAGCACTGTTTATTCATACGGGTATAAGAATGTTATAAGGCAAAACAAGATCCATGACCTCGGACATGGTGTGTTAAGCGATATGGGAGCCATTTATACCTCCGGATACCAGCCTTACTCCTTTATTGAAAATAACCTGATTTATAATATCGAGGGACGTGATTACAATGGAGATGTCATTTACCTTGACGATAACACGGCCCATTTTACAATACGGAATAATATTCTTTATAATTCAAACGAGGATGTATTTGAAGAAAAAAGTCATTATAACCTCATTGAAAACAACATTATTGCTTTTGGGACGCGTTCGGCATTTTACAGTCATGAAAGCAGCCTTCCGACTTCTGAAGATGCACTGGGATTGGGTATTAAACCAACAGAGTTTAATCATAATATTGTTTTACAGAACGGGGCAAGAAGCTTTTATAACGGTCCCGATACCGGCCCGAATATCCAGTTACAGTACACGGGTGACCAGAATCTTTTCTGGGATTATTCTCTTCCCGACCAGGAAATGAACGAAGACCAGAGCTTTACACAGTGGAAAGCAACTTCAGGAGATGACGCAAACTCAGTTGTTGCTGATCCGGGTTTTGTCGATCCGTTAAATGGTGATTTCAGGTTCAAAGGTGAATCACCTGCTGCAGCAATTGGATTTGTTGAAATCGATATGTCGCAGGTTGGAACCAGGAAGTCAGTGTGGCTTAACAATGGCGCTGTCTGGATTGATTATCCCACGAAACCCGCTAAACAGGATTTCTTTCCATCCGATATTCCCGGAATCCATTTGTGGTTAACGGCAAAAGATTTAACAGGGGAAAAGGTTTCAGCCTGGTTAGATCGTACTCCGAACAGATTCTCTTTTTACCAGTTTGATGAGGATTTGAAACCATCTGTCAACCAGACCGGATTAAACGGAAATCCAACAGTCCATTTTGAAGGTGAACAGTGGATGTCCACAAGTCACAAAAGCCTCGAGATATCAGGTTCTCTCGCCCTTTTCGAAACGGAAGACTTTACCATTTTTACAGTTCATAAAAGTTCTGGAAACCAGGCAGTGTTCTGCAAAGGAAACTCCGGGGTTAATGGAACTTTGAGCATTGGTGAAAACCAGAACCAGTTGAAGTGGTCTAATTCAGCCTCAATTGGAAAACCCGGGAATGATTTCAAAGTAAGGACCTACTTACGAAATACCGGACAAATCAAATATTTTGAAAACGAAATTTTAAGAGATTCCACAAGCTTACCAGGAGCAACCAATTTCTTTGAATACTGGGTTCAAAGTTACCTGGGGAAAACTGGTGCATCTGCAACAGGTGAGCTTTCAGGTGATATTGCTGAGATCATCATGTACAGGGGCAAAATGAGCAGTGCAGACCGGATCAGGATTGAAGAATATCTCTTTTCTGAATGGGGACTTGAAAAACCTGAAGGCGTTTCCAGCCTCGATGGATTAAGCGCTGACATTGGAACACTTGCTCCTTCGTTCTCGTCGAATGTGCTGAATTACGCCCTTGAAATCCCTTATAATACAACTAGTTTGACTGTTACAGCAACTAAAACCGATATGCTATCAACAGTTACTGGTGAAGGAAACTTTGCTTTTGCAAAAGATACAACCTTAAACATTGTAGTAACTTCTGAAGATGGAACTTCCACAACAACTTATTCCATCGATGTTGTGTTTATTCTTCCTGATATATCCAGCCTGGATGGATTAAGTGTTAACACGGGTATATTTGCTCCGGAATTTTCTACTGATGGGCTTGATTACAGCCTTTCACTTCCTTATGGTACAACAAGCATAACTCTTACTGCGACTAAAACCGATCCCTTATCGACGGTAAGTGGGGACGGGCTTATACCTTTATCTGGTAACACAAGCATAGACATCATTGTGACCGCACAGGACGGAGTCTCCACAACTAACTATACCATCACTGTAGAAATAGGAACGATATTGAAAGATGTTGATGTAAACTTATTCAGAATTTATCCAAATCCTGTAAGCACTGAGCTTACGATCCAATTAAACCCGGGCGAAACAGGTGCATATATAAAGCTGATGAATATGATGGGAGAGAATGTATCTGAGAAATATGAAAATTCTTCAATCATAAATATAAAAACAAGCAATCTGTCTGAGGGGATATACTTTTTAATGATAAGAACAAACAACTATTCCGTCAGACAAAAGATTGTTAAACAATAAAGTTGAGTCACAAGTGTCCGATTAAATTTATATAACGTTCTTTGAAACCTTTGATATTTCTGACATGTAGAGCATTTTTGTTGCGTGTCGATTTGAATTGAAAAGTTGGTTTTTAGCTTTGTGAAAAGCTGGAACCCATGAATAAAGGTAAATTTGTCTGTTCACAACTTACAGATTTTCTTCCAAAACGTATTTTCGATGGGTTGGTTGATAAATACAATGGTAATAAGCATGTTAGACACTTTTCCTGCTGGAACCAATTGCTCTGTATGATATTTGGCCAACTGACCGGTAGAGATAGCTTACGAGATCTAATGATTAGTATTGAGCCTCATGAACCCAAGTATTATCACCTTGGATTTGGTAAGGGAACCTCAAGATCAAACTTTGCAAACTCAAATGAGAAAAGAGACTGTAGAATTTTTGAAGATTTTGCATACTATCTCATCGATCAAGCAAGACAATCCTCAATAGTTGATCAAGACTTTCAGTTGAATATAAATGGTAATATTTATGCATTTTATTCAACAACCATTGATCTTTGTTTGAATATTTTCTGGTGGGCTGAATTCCGTAAAACTAAGGGAGGAATCAAGTTGCATACCTTGTATGATGTAAAGACTTCCATTCCTAATTTTATTCATGTTTCTGCAGCATCAATGAATGACATGAATGCTATGGATTTATTGTATTATGAACCAGGAAGTTATTACATTTTCGATCGTGGATATGTTGATTATGCAAGACTTTTTAAAATAAATCAATGCTCGGCCTTCTTCGTAATAAGAGCGAAAGGTAATCTTCAGTTCCAAAGAGTATATTCAAATAAAGTAAATAAGAAGAATGGCGTTTTGCTCGACCAAATCGGAACATTGACTGGATTTTATGTCTCCAAAAAGTATCCGCAAAAGCTTCGTCGGGTTAAATTTTACGACGAAGAAACGAATAACGAACTTGATTTTTTATCCAACAACTTTGGTTTAGCATCAGAAGAAATAGCACAACTTTATAAATACCGATGGAAAGTTGAACTATTTTTCAAATGGATAAAACAGCATTTAAAAATTAAATCATTTTGGGGAACGAGTCTGAATGCAGTCAAAATACAGGTTTACTCTGCAATAATTGCATACTGTCTGGTTGCATTAGTTCGTAACAAATTGAAAGTTGACCGCTCAACCTACGAAATATTACAAATATTAAGCATATCTCTACTTGACAAAACGCCTATAAATGAATTACTTACAAATCAGAATTACAAAGACGTCAAAGAACTATATAATAAACAGCTGAAAATCAGCTGGATTTAATCGGACACTAGTGATTATGAATACAAATATCCTATCCCTTTTGCTCATTTCAGGAGTTGCTTTATCGGCAGGAAATTTTAATGATCCTTCCCGCAATTCAGCAGGTTGGTTAAATGTAACATCTGACAGCGCCCTTAAAAATATTTCAGATGAGGAGATACCCCGGAATCCATATGTGTTTCCTCCTTCGTTTGGCATGGACGACTGGCGGGCTTTTGAAAATGGTGACCCAGTTGTGGGCTTGACCGGAGGAACCCTACCGGAAGGATACGGTTATATGGAAGGATTTTCGACTTACAAAGTTACTGACAAAGTGCATTTACGAACCCTGACAGTGGCCAGAAGTCGCGAAGGCCATCCCAGCCAGCATATTATCATCAGACGTTCAACTGACGGAGGCCAAACCTGGAGTGACTGGTTCGAACTTGAACCGGAAGGCCCTCCACTCACCACCTATGGGTCGTTCTTCCGTCATCCTACTACCGACCAGGTTTATTTTATGTACTTCCGGGGACCTGACGAGGATATGCACTACAGCAAAGAGCCTACTGATTTTCTTGATATAGCCACATTCCTTGGCTGGCATGAAGGGGAACCGTTCCGCTGTTACCCGCATCTGGTAGGTAAAGTGATGTTCAGATATGTCAGTAAGGAAGGAGAATTCTCCGAACGATATGAGCTGCCAGTACCCGTAGCCGATATTGATCGTTCAACACTTTTTAAAGGAAAATACTTCGTAAGCTGGAGTTATCCCATACCGCACCGAATGATGGGCGACGACGGGCTTACGTGGATTACCAAACACGGGCCTATCCCTCGTTGCGGCAACGGCGAAGCATTTTTTCTGCTTTTTAAAAATTACGCAAACAATGATCGCCTAGAAACCCTCGAAATTGAATTGCTTCCAAATGATAAACGTGGTATTACCCACCTTGAATATTCATCTGCCGGTGGTTTTTCTCCGCTAATCATGGAAGATGACCACTGGTGTTTTCACCACCGGACAGTTTATGGATTCATCGGACTGGCACGAAGCAATGACCAGGGACAGACCTGGAAAACAGACATATTGCGCTATTCCCCTGACGGCAGGCCTGTTAAAAGCCCCCAGGGACCATACGGATTCCCCTCCGACCCCAAGGGTCGTAAATTTTTCGTTTACTATAATAATAGTGTTCAGGGATTTGATGATTTCTCCGGCCGTGATCTCGTTTATATTGCTTATATGGAAACGCGGAACAATCAGTTCTACTTTTCTGAACCGGAATTGGTTCATTACCGGAAAGATCAACTCGGCTACGATAATCATTCCCATGAAAGACTGAACACTCCCGAATTTGGTGCAGGACCCGATGGTATTATCGGACGTATCAGTGATAAGGAATACGTAAAGACGTTTCCTGTCCCCGAACCATTTTTTGACCTCCTGAGCCAGCAGTTCAAAATCTCCGGCGTTCCGGAAACCGGTCTGCTAATACATCTTGCAAAACCCAAATCAAAAATTCCTGCACCCATTCTGCCTTCACCAGGTGAAAATGGAGGATTTTCAATCTGTTTTCGTCTGTTACCTCAACCAGAAGCCGCCAAAGGGAAAACAACAGGGACCATCGTTCTCATCGATGCATTCCACAACAAAAAAGGAGTGAAAGCAGAGCTTACAGCGGATCATACCCTGGTGTTCACGATGAGCGATGGAAAAGAAACAGTCACCCTGACCAGTAACGAAAATATTCTCAACCCTTCCAAAACTCATGATATTTCCATTATCGTTGACGGCTACCCCAAACTGGTCAGTATAGTCATCAATGGGGAATTTCAGGACGGCGGGAAAACAAAGGAACGTGGTACAGTCTGGTTCAGTCATGATTTTGGCGATGCAAACGGCGCTTCAACTTGGCAACTGGCAAATAAGCAGATGACAAATCTTAGAATTTATGACCGGTTTCTGATGACCACCGAAGTTGTTGGATTATACCGGGCATCCAACTGAATCAACACCATATCAGTGGAAATCATTATGGAAAATGAATAGCCCGCTGGCATGTTTTGCTTCTCAGGAAGTTTGCCCGCCTTTCTTCTCCAGCCTGAAAAGATAGGTTGTCCCTGCCTTAAGCCTGAGCTTATGTTGAGAAGAAAAATCCGTATTAATCGAACCAGGAGGTACTTCCCGTAAAGCAGCAGGGTGAGGCATGATGACGGTAACAGAACCAGATTGCAGGGGATGAATCATCAATAGGTTATCATCAGCAGCCACGCCGTAACCTGACGAAGAAAGACGGTAAGCACCTGTAAACTCTGCCAGTGCATGAATGGTCTGACGATTCAATAAGTGTGTGCCAACAAATACAGCCGACCAGTCTTCGTGTTTTTTAATACCAAATCCGGCAAGTTCGGTCTCCGGATAATACGCAAGAATCTCTGCATCAGGATCCGTAATTACCAGTGCAGATTGTGATTCCAAATCCAGGGATTGATGGTTGGAATCTGCTGAAGCTCTTAAAGGATGAGTAGCAGTTACCGGTATTGTTGAAGACTTCTTCCTTGCCTCTATGTGGTGAAGAACCTGCATTCCCAGGGTATCGGTAATTTCAGAAAAATTACTTTTTACCTGGGCAAAACCGGTGCTTTGCAGAAATACCAGGGTAGCCTGTTCCTTTTTAAGACGATTGATCTGGGTAATTAGTTCATTATCGAGGTTTAACTGGTTTACAAAAATGTAAAGCCTGGCTTCCGGGATTTTTCCGGCACGTAAATCAGCTGTATAATATCTGGAATAAGGAACACCGGAGGAATCCAGTTCAGTGCGCTGCTGCCTGGCCCAGACACTGTGAAGATTTTGAAGACCTCCTTTCAGATAATCAATGGAACATTCATCGTATATAACAGCTACTTCTGCAGCAGGATGCCATGGAGAGGGCGGCAGAAGGGTTTCCGCGGTCTTCCGGAGTTGGGTCAGTTCTCCAATAAGCTTATCATCGTTGTAGGTCCAGGGAGCAGAATGATTAAAGAAGTGAGCACCAAGACCTGCTGTCCAGATCCGTCCAAGTTCACGACGCAGCATGGCACGGTACTGGTCAATGTCGGAAGCCCGGCCAACAGTGTTATCAGTAAAAGAAACCCCTGTGCCAATTTTAGTGGCTCCTTCTGTGGGCTTGACAAGCCAGGTCCGGTGATCGTTATCGCTGATAAATTGTTTACCATGGAGCTGATGGGAATGAAGGACCGCATTAATCCCGCCTGCAGAAGGAGGCAAACGGTCACCATAACCGGCCTGGTGGAAAAGAAAGTCAATTTCAGGTGACTGGATAAGTAAGGCATTTGCAGTGAGATCACTGCGACTTGCACTTTCACCGCCTGAGGACCCGACAATAATTTTTCTGGTAGAAGCTTTACGAACAGTTCGTGCCAGATCACATATCAGATCCACCCGCCCTTCAGCAATAAATCGTTTCCAATCGATGGCGCGTTGCTCCTTACCCGGATCATGAAAAATATCACTGCCAATCAAATCAGCTGCTCCGGGTGGTTCTGCCTTATCAAACGATACAACGGGTATGTTCCAGTTTGTACGCAGTTTGTCAATCGTGACATATTTCTTCTTAAGCCAGCGGCGCCATGCCCTGATGGCAGGAAGGCTGAAATCACCCCATAAATCAGGATCCTTCTGGCGAATAGGGTTAGGTGGTTGCCAAAAATAAAATTGTGCATCCACACCTCCACCCAGCATATACCCGATTACCGACCGGCCAGGAATGCTATTTTCTACAGTTGTTATAAATTCCGTGAGCATGGCATTGACATCAGCACGAAATTTTTCTGAAAAAAATGACCATGCACGGGTTTCTCCTTTTGAATAATCAGGATCATTTCCTACACGCTGGAAATAACTGGTTACAATAAATGGAACACCTTTATCATTTCGCATTATTTCATCAGGATTTTCCTGGTCCCATTCAGGATAGGCCTGAATAAAGGTCCAAAGCAGCAATTTGGCATCAGGATACACACGAAGAACGCGCCAGAGAACTTCTTCAATTTCTTCGTGATGAGTATATTTACCTGCTCCATCCCAAAAAGATTTCTGATACTTGATGGCGTTAACATTGCTACCCTGCCGTTCACGTGCAAATCCAAGGTTCATAGGAATAATAAGTATTTCAATACCAGCTTGCTTCCACACACCAATCTGTAAATTTTCCCGGGGGGTCCAGTAAACCTCCGTTCCAAACAAAAATGGTTTTACATTACCATTGATTGACAACTGAGTGGCACCATTAGAGTGTTGAACCAATTCAGCTGCCGGAACAGGTTGATTCCTGATGCGTTGCAGCAATTCTTCGGTCAACGGAGGAACCTCTTCTATGGGTGGATCCTCCCAGATGGGTTTCACGTGCGTAGGTGTTTCATTACTACAACCAGCAAAGTATCCGGAAATACCGGTATTTGCCAGAATAGCCATGCTGCCATAGATACCGGTGGTCTTAATAAACATCCGTCGATCGAGATTTTTTTGTTTCATCACAACAAAATTTATTTTAAAGGGATGTTTAGTTTTATTATTAGTATCACTGGTGTCCATAAAAAAATTAAAGATTTTACCAGAATTGCTTTATTTATTACGTTCCTACGGAACTTTACTGAATAGGAGTTGCTTTTTAATTCTACCGATATTTAAATCCGTAGGGACAAAATATTGGTAGCAAAGTCTATATCTTACGCGGCCCTACCCCGCTCACATCGATTGGCTTAATTCCAAGGGCAAAAGCCGGAGAATTCTCACGCAGACGGAAATCTCCATTATCGGGATCCACAAACATTGGATCCTGATTGAGTGAATGACGATCCAATCCCAACCCCTGCCAGTCGGCAAAGGTGTCATGACCAACACCGGGCTGCGAAACATGTCCACGGCCAAACCGGACTTCATTTGCCGGAATCCGGCCAAGTCCCGGTACTTCAAGATCTTCTTTACCATCCTTCCAGTAAATGTTATAATCAATCAATTCCGGTTTTGAGGCCAGATCCAACCTGTTACAATCAAGATTGTGGGACAGGCAGCCTTTATGCCAGTAAACGATATTACGCTGAAATGTTTGCAGCGGATGGCGATATGTCATCATGCGCCTGCCAAAAGTAGTACCGTGAAATACAGTCCAGCTCAACTGCGCATTACCGCCAAAGGCAAAGATATTATTGACAATCGTGTTCCCGTAATTGTCATGTAAAAGTAATAATTCACTTCCGGCGTTGTAAACCACATTGTTTTCAAGCAGCACACCGGTGCGGTACTCATCCAGATATAGCCCAAATGCAAATTTGTGTCGCCCGCCTGCACAGTCATGAACCAGATTATTGCGGATGATACTGCCAATGCCGGCATTAAAAATACCTGCCCCATCATCGAGAACAAGCATTACATGATGAATATGGTTGTATTCAAAGATTTCATTCAACTCAATACGCCAATCACCGCCACGTATACCACAGTAAGGCATATCATGGATATGGTTGTGATGAATGTGGGTGCGTAAACCGGTGGGATTGACCACCCCCGTGCCACCGAAATAAAGACAGCCGCAATGATGAATGTGACAATCCGCCACCTCGTTGTCTGCTCCTCCGAAAAGAATGACACCACCACTGCCGGCCTCACGGATGGTCGTGCGAGAGACCACGCAACGATCACATTGGCTTAGTTCCACTGAATAACCCGCTGTTGCCTCCAGTAAACAATTATGCAGAACGCAATCTTCAGCATTCTCAATAGTAATTGCCGCAGGGCGTACGTGAGGACCTCCGGCACCTCCCCCGTTGGCATAACCGGTTGGTCCCATCTGCCAGCGGGTACCGGTGAAATGAATACCTTCAAGCTGAACATGATGGATATGATTGCTTTCAGAACCGCGAAGCTCCAGCAGACCATCGGCAACCGCTACAGAAAATTCAGCCTTGTTCGGATCAGAGACCCCGGCAGGGGGACGCATATACAAAACACCTTCACTTCTGTCATGGTACCACTGTCCCGGATCAGTCAGAGCTTCCCTGACATTCTCAACATAGTAAGAATTCCATCCTGTAAAATCGAACGGATAAGCCGCCTGACGGGTAAAAGTTATCCGCCGTTCTTTCTCGTCCAGCTCTTTCGGAAACAAACGGGATTCACTCCAGCTGTGAAAAATAACAAATTCAACATCCTCAAAATTCGACCAGCGTTTCACATCTCCTTCCATGTATCGAAAACTTTGCTTCCGTTCCTGATCGCTCTCCCCGGCAAAACTATATACTGATTTATATCCCTGCGCCGGCCAGCGAGTCCGGGAGAGGCGCTGGCCATTGCAGAAAAGCTGACGAAAAGTTACCGGAAAACCTGAAACATCACTCATTAAGAGTTTCCATGACCCGTCGCCATTGGAAACCCAGGATGAAGGCAGCGGCTTCAATCCTGTGATAACAGGAACAGAATCCTTTGCAGCACGCCAGGCTACAGGCGCCCCTGCAGTACCACTATCGGCGACATCCAGAATAAGCGGTTCGCTCCGGCGATAAACCCCCGGATGCAGCAAAACCGTCACAGCCCTTGCTGGTTCAGCCTGCCGGGCCAGGCGCGCCAGATCACGCGCACGCTCCAGACTCATAACAGGCCCCTCCTCTCCCCGCCTGTCCGGAGTAGCCAAACGACCCTGCCAGCGATCCTGTCCCTGGGGCGATACATGGATAAAAAACTCCTTGCCGGTACTTGTTACGGATTCTCTTCCATAAATACCAAAATTGGTTAAAACAGCCATGCCACCAAAAATACCGGTGGTCCTGATAAACTTCCGGCGATTGTATTTCTTTTGGTTCATAAGTTTAGCTTTTTAATTAGCATGAATTGTATTTATTCTTTCCTGTCAGATGCATCCGGCACACGGATACCCACCCCGCTCAAATCGATCGGCTTAATACCAAGGGCGAAAGCCGGGGAATCCTCACGCAGACGGAAATCTCCATTATCGGGATCCACAAACAAAGGATCCTGATTGAGTGAATGACGATCCAATCCCAACCCCTGCCAGTCGGCAAAGGTGTCATGACCAACACCGGGCTGCGAAACATGTCCACGGCCAAACCGGACTTCATTTGCCGGAATCCGGCCAAGCCCCGGCACCTCAAGATCTTTTTTACCATCCTTCCAGTAAATGTTATAATCAATCAATTCCGGTTGCGATGCCAGGTCCCATCGGTTACAGTCCATATTATGGGACAGGCAGCCTTCACGCCAGTAAACAATATTACGTTGAAAAGTTTGCAAAGAATGACGGTAGGGCTCATTACGCCGGCCAAAAGTTGTGCCGTGAAATCTTGTCCAGCTTAACTGAGCCGCACCACCGAAGGCAAAAATATTATTTACAAAAGTGTTTCCATAATTGTCGTGCAGATGCAATAATTCCCTGCCCGTGTTGTAAACCACATTATTCTCCATCAGCACACCGGTGCGGTAATGATCCAGATAAAGCCCCAGTGCAAATTTGTGTCGCCCGCCGACACAGTCATGAACCAGATTGTTGCGGAAGATACTGCCAATGCCGGCATTAAAAATACCTGCCCCATCATCGAGAACAAGCATTACATGATGAATATGGTTGTATTCAAAGATTTCATTCAACTCAATACGCCAATCACCGCCACGTATACCACAGTAAGGCATATCATGGATATGGTTGTGATGAATGTGGGTGCGTAAACCGGTGGGATTGACCACCCCCGTGCCGCCGAAATAAAGACGGCCGCAATGGTGAATGTGACAATCGGCCACCTCGTTGTCTGCTCCATTGGAAAAAATAATTCCGCCGCTGCCAGCCTCACGAATGGTTGTGCGTAATACCCGGCAACGAAGACATTGGTTTAATTCAACGAAATAACCAGCTGATGCCTCCAGCAAACACTTATGCAAAATACAATCTTCAGCATGCTCAAAAGTAATTGCTGCAGGGCGTACATGAGGACCTGTGGAGCCACCTCCGTTGGCATAGCCGGTTGGTGACATCTGCCAGCGGGTACCGGTGAAATGAATCCCCTCAAATTGAATATGACGGACAGGATCACTTTCAGAACCACGAAGTTCCAGCAGGGCATCAGCAACCGGTACAGCAAATTCAGCCTTGTTCGGATCAGAGACCCCGGCAGGGGGACGCATATACAAAACGCCCTCGTTTCTGTCATGATACCATTGCCCCGGCCCGGTCAGAGCCTCCCTGACATTCTCCAGGTAGTAAGAATTCCAACCTTGAAAATCGAACGGATAAGCCGCCTGCTGGGTAAATGTTATCCGCCGTTCTTTCTCGTCCAGCTCTTTCGGGAACAAACGTGATTCACTCCAGCTGTGAAAAATGACAAATTCAACATCCTCAAAATTAGACCAGCGTTTCACATCTCCTTCCAGGTAGCGAAAACTTTGCTTTTTCTCCTGTTCGCTTTCCCCGGCAAAACTATAAACCGTATGATATCCCTCTGCCGGCCAGCGCGTCCGTGAAAGACGCAGACCATTGCAGAAAAGCTGACGAAAAGTTTCCGGAATACCTGAAACATCTTTCATTAACATCTTCCATGACCCGTCGCCATTTGAAACCCAGGATGAAGGCAGCGGCTTCAATCCTGTGATAACAGGAACAGAATCCTTTGCAGCACGCCAGGTTACAGGCGCCCCTGCTGTACCGCTATCGGCGGCATCCAGAATAATTGGTCCGCTCCGGCGATAAACCCCCGGATGCAGCAATACGGTCACCGGCCTGTCAGGTTCAGCCAGCCGGGCCGCGTGTGCCAGATCACGGGCACGCTCCAGGCTCAGAACAGGACCCTCCTCTCCCTTCCTGTCCGGATCAGCCAGACGACCCTTCCAGCGATCCTGGCCATTTGGCGATACATGGATAAAAAATTCCTTACCTGTACTTTTCACGGACTCTCTTCCGTAAATACTAAAATGGGTAAAGGCAGCCATGCCACCCAATATCCCGGTTGTCCTGATAAACTTCCGGCGATTGATTTTCTTTTGCTTCATAAGACCTCATTTTATCGCGTTAAACATATATGTTGTGCCTGCTTTAAGATCCAGTTTGTGAATGTCCGCTTTGGGTGAGAAGATGTCGCCCGGGGGCATTTGCCTCAAGGCGGAAGGAACTTTTGGTACCAATTCGATTATGCCATCCCTGAGCGGATGGATCATCATGATCTGACTGTCGGCTGCAATAACATTACCAGGAGGTGCCACTCTCCATGCACCGGCGTAAGAAGCCAGCCGACTGATCATGTCTCTTGAAAGCGTGTAGGCTCCGATGAAAATCACACTTCCCCCCTTTTTCTGATTCTTTGTAACTATTGCGGGCAGTTTTGAGATTTCATATCTGCCCAGAAAAGAAGCTTTCTTGTCCTGAACTGTCAGGGATAAGCCATCAACTTCCTTCAGCTGCTCACTCGAAAAAGATGTTATCCGGGGATTCCATCTGTCACCGGTCAGAAGCGGATGAATTGTATCAATTATTCCGGATTTACCTGTGTCATTTTTTCCGGCAGCTGTGTTCACAGGGCGAAGCCTGATGCCCAAGGCATCATCCAATAGTTTATACCGGCCCCCAGCCAGCTGAACCATTCCTGTTCCCTGCAACAGAATTATCGTTGCCCCTGATTTTCGAAGCTCTTTGATCCTGCGGGCCATAGTTTCATCTATATCAAGCAGGTTTTGAAGGACATAGAGTTTTGCCTGGGGGATAATGCCATCCCGGAGATCCTGTGCATAATAAAAACGGATCGGAACGCCTGAAGCACCTGTTTCAGCCCACTGGCGGTGCATTCCTGCCTGGTGGAATTCTCCAAGGTCTTTTCTGGCATAATCCACTGATGCCTCGTCGAAAACAAAGACGACTTCGCAGGAATTTACCGGGTTTTGTATTGAAAGGGATGTATCACAGCGGCTCTTCACCAGGCTATTTGAGAAATCATTAATCAGCCTCAGTTCATTCTGGATTTCAATGTTATCATATTGTGCTGAAGGCCCCATGTTGCTGAACCATGCACCATTGTTCCCTGAGACCCAGAGCCGGGAGAACTCGCGTCTCCACATATCCCGTTGCATGGACATATCAGACGCCTGTCCCATCGCACTGGCAGAAATTGAAATCACCCCCTCCTTCCAGTCCCCGATTTTTGCACCAGTCCAGAACCTGTGGTCCATATCAGTTAAAAATAATTTGCCGTTTGCGGTGTAAGAATCCAAAAGAGCATTTATTCCACCAACGGAAGGTGGAATTCTGACACCGTAGGTAGCCTGATGTAAGAAAAAGTCAATATAGGGAGAACGGAGGAGTTGTGAGATAGATGTGTTATCACGACGGTGTCCGCCATCACCCCCCGAAACACCAACCATGACATTTGTACTTGCACTCTTTTTAATGAATTCAGCAAAATACCCGAGAAATTCTGCCCTTCCCTCTGCAAGAAATCTCTTCCAATCATAAGCTTTACGATCCTTTACAGGATCATGAAACGGTTGTTCTCCTGCCAGATCTGAAGCTGGCGGCGGTGTTACCTGTTCGAAGGATATGAGTTCACTCATCCATGACGTATTCAAAGCAGCAATACTCCCATATTTCTTTTCTAACCATTTTGTAAAAGCTTTTTTGGCAGGCAGGGAATAATCCCCCCAGTTGTTAGGCGTATCCTGCAAACTCCAGTCCGGTGGAGACCATGCATAAAACTGCGCATCTTGACCGCCGCCGATGAGGTAACCCACTACATTATTGCCATATGGACTTGACTCCACAGTCTTTATGAATTCAGCAATCATTTCCTTGCATTCCTGCCTGTATCGCTCCGAAAAGAAAGATATCGCGTAATGTTCCTTTGCTTCCCTTGGTGCAATGGAATCAAATCGCAGGAAATGAGTGGAAACGATCAGTGATTCACCTTTATCGTTCCGGATCCTTTCATCGGGATGCATGATCCCGAATTCGGGATATTCCCCTATCAGAAGCCAGACAATGATCTTTGCATCAGGGTAAGCTTTACAGGGAAGGGACAGAGCCTTGTCCACGAGCGATCTGTCGTAGTCTCCGGGTCCGCACCAGAATTCACTCCCGTTTTTTGTGGGAATTCCATGAAGGTTATTGTCAATTTGGTATCTGGAGTTGAAAAAGCCAAGGTTAGCAGGGACAAATACCAGTGGTAAACCGGCATTTCTGAAAGCATCCAAAGATGCTGTGGTTGGTTCCGAATCATACCTTCTCTCAAAACGCCCGGCAATCATAGCAACCGGTTTGCCATCAACGACAAGTACCGGGCGTCCGGAATAATCTCTGCCAATTACAGCCCCAACATTTTTCCGGGGAGCTATGTTGTTGGATTTTCCGGTCGTGTCATCCTTCGATTTGAGAGCATCGTAATTATTGCTGAATGATTTAAAGTCAGATGATAATAAAACTTCCGGGATACTGGCAAGCATTCCTGCTGCCGCAGCCTGTTTTATAAATTCTCTTCGATTTGACATTTTTTTTACTTTTTAAGAAGAGACACAATAAATTACAGAATTAATAACAGAGAAAGGATTTTTCAACTTGTACTGCTGAAATTCCGAAAATTTCACAGGTACTTTCCGGCAATGTCTTAGGTGATTAAGCCGAAACCTTCAATGATGTAGCTGGAATTTTCAGCATGATTATCGCAGCACTAGCAAAAGACGCGTCGGTCTGCAATTCCAGTCCTGAAGATTATCATTCTGCCAACATTCGAATGGAAACCCTATATTTGATTTTATGCCGGGCACCATATTTTCCACAATAACAGGTTTTTGTCCAGTACCCCTGTGGGTAATCCTATCCCACAAACAGGCCAGCGGATCCTGCTGAATGTCCCGTCTTAGTCGGAGACATAGAATGCCTCATCAAAGGTTTCCGGGAACCTGAAATATTACCGGGATTGTTCACCGGACCCTGATAGTGCATAATTCCCCGGGCCCCTTGGGCGAACTGTTCCTTAATGGCTGTTGCCTGATGCTGCATATGAGGAAGGAAGAATGACTCCCGATCCCACCTCAGGCCAGGGTAGACCCACCGACCACCGGATGTTCTGTAGGTGCAATGCAGCTCCTTAATAAATGCTGCCCTTTCATCCGAAGGAATATAAGTGCCGTGCCAGCCTTGATCGTAGAAGCCGTCTATGTGCTTGCTAAGCTCAATTATCGCTTTCTTGTCAGCCTCGGTGAAGCGCTCATTATCAATCCCTTCACCTAAGTTTAGCGGCCAGGCGGTTGTTGCTAATAAACCCCATGCATCTAGGCAGTTGTAATGGTATTTACTTTGTAAATCCATTGCTTTAATGACACTTCTCACAGTCTCATCATCCATCTGAGGTGCAGGCCAGTCCTCCAATGGTAGCGGTTCGAGCCGCATATCATTCACCCAGCATCCGTACGCAATCTTATAATCTATGGCATTGGAACTTTTGGAAATTGATTTTCTGCTTCCACTTGCTGCTAAAAGCTGGGTTGGGTTGACCACAGCCAGACAGGCAGCTCCAACGGATGCCTTCACTAGAAAATCTCAACGATTAATGTTTGGTAATTTCATGACAAATAAATAATTTAAAGTTTACCAATGTATCACATTTCATCCAGCAATTTAATAAAATGACGGGTTATACTCCCTTAAATTATAAGAGGAAATATGATAAAAAATCAGGTTAATGTTTAAAAGATTAGGTTTATCCGAATTTTAGAAGATAAACTTAATTGACATTATCACAGTACAAATCCAACCAGATTTTCTCTATTTTCTTAGCAAATGGAATGATTTAAAATTAACATCATAATATCATGAAGCAGATACAATATGCCTCACCAATATAAAAGAAAAATAATTGTTTAATCCTGTTAAATACTGCCTGGCACAAAGCGATGTAATATCTGTGCATTGTTCCCTAAACGAGGAGACTAAAGGTGTTTTTAATATGACTGCATTTCAAAAAACGAGACCTTCATCCATTTTTATTATTACTTCGTGTGGATCAGTGCACAATGAGCACGACCTGGTTGAAGCACTGAAAAAAGGAATAATCTGGGGAGCCGGGCTAGATGTTACCAATCCGGAGCCTATGAAACCTGACAACATACTGTTACAAATGGAAAATGTATTCGTTTTGCCCCATATCAGCTCTGCCACGGTTGAGACAAGACAGGAAATGTCCAGGTTGGCAGCAGTTAACATTATTGAGTTCTATAAGAACAATAAAGTTCCTCTTATTGTGAATCCGGATGCAATGAAAAAAAGAGGATATAATAGTCAGAAAATAATGTAAAGTATAAAAAATGAAAAAATTACTTCTTTACACATTTCTTCTGGTTATAACAATGACCTTGAAAGCGCAGGGTCGTTATGCTATCATCCCTTATCCCAATAAATTGATTGAAGCAGAGGGCGATTTTGAATTCAAATCTGTCCTTAACATAAATATCCCGGATGTATTTAAATCCGAAATGGAAACAATGGGTAAAATATTCGAAGAAGAATATTTTACCCGGTTAGTACCGTCAAAAAACTCGAAGTTGGTTGTCATGCTAAATAGCTCATTGGAAAAAGAAGCATACAAACTAACTGTTATCAAAGATAATATACTGGTTGAAACCTCAAGTGGATCGGGTTGTTTCTATGCTTTCCAAACCATACGTCAACTAATGAAATTAACAGGAAAAGGTAGTTATCAGATTCCTGCCTGTCAAATAGAAGACCAACCGGCATTTCCCTGGCGGGCATATATGCTTGATGAAGCAAGAAATTTTCATGGGAAGGAAGTTGTAAAAAGCCTGCTTGACCAAATGGCATTACTTAAAATGAATACCTTTCACTGGCATCTTACGGATGATCAGGGCTGGCGTATTGAGATTAAAAAATATCCTTTGCTGACCGAAGTTGGTGCGTGGCGCGACAGCACCCGTTTGCGTGAGAATATATGGAGAAATGACAAATGGATTTGGTACGACGCAAAGCTATACTCAGAAAGATCGGTTGGGGGATTTTATACTCAGGAAGATATCCGCGAAATTGTTACGTATGCTGCAAAACGCCATATTACAATTGTGCCGGAGATCGAAATGCCGGGACATGCTTCTGCCGCCATTGCATCTTACCCCTGGTTGCAGTCATCCGGAGAACAGATTAAAGTTCCCTCATCTTTGGGTATAAAAAAACTGGCTTACAATGTGGCTAACGAAAAAGTGTACATCTTTTTGGAGGATGTGCTGACTGAAGTGATGGATCTTTTCCCGGGAAAAATCATTCATATTGGAGGCGACGAGGTTAAGTATGATGCATGGAAAGAATGCCCGGATATTAAAGAACTGATGGCAAAAGAAGATTTAAAAACCTATGCAGATGTGCAGATTTATTTTACTAACCGTATTGCCTTGTTTATTGAGAAGAATGGTTTCCGGATGATGGGCTGGAACGAGATATTGGGCAATGTGCATGTTGAAAAAGTTGAACAGACAGCCTCCTCGGAACTGACTAAAAACTCGATTGTACATTTCTGGAAAGGAGATTCGCTTTTACTGATTGAAGCTCTTGAGAAAGGTTACGATGTTGTTAATTCTCCGGGTAAATATACTTATTTTGACCATAATGGAAAATCATTGCCTATGACTATGGCTTATCATTATTCACCTGTACCTAAAGGCCTGACCGGAAATCAGGCGGCTCATGTTTTGGGACTCGGTTGCCAGATGTGGGGGGAGACAACTCCAACAGTTAAGCTTGTTTATAATTACACTTTTCCCCGTATCGCAGCCTACTCTGAAGTTGGTTGGACAAAGGAAGAAAATAAGGACTTTGGCAGGTTTTCGGAGGCATTATCAGAACTGAAATTATATTGGGATAGAAAAGGGATTTATTATCTGGAAGAATGATTTACACCTGATGTTTAACCTTAAACCCTAAAATAGAAATAACCTGAACACATACATAAAAAATCATGAAAACAACAACTGCCCTTTTACTGTTTTTATTCCTTTTTACCGGGATAAATGCCCAGCAGAAACTTTTTAAAGAAACCGAAGGACAAAAAAAGGAACGAATGGAATGGTGGGTCAACGACCGGTTCGGAATGTTTATCCACTGGGGATTATATGCCCTTCCTGCACGTCATGAATGGGTTAAAAACAAGGAACAACTTACTAACGAAGTTTACCAGAAATACTTCGATAATTTTAATCCGGATCTTTATAATCCACGTGACTGGGCTAAAATGGCAAAGGCAGCAGGCATGAAATACGCTGTAATTACTACCAAACATCACGAAGGTTTCTGTCTCTTTAATTCCGAATATACCGATTATAAGTCAGTGAATACTACTATTGGAAAAGATCTGCTAAAGGAGTGGGTGGACGCATTTCGTGCAGAAGGCCTTAAGATTGGTTTTTATTATAGCCTAATTGACTGGCATCATCCTGATTTTACTGTTGACCGCGTTCATCCACAAAGAACAGATGATCCGGCTAAATTAGCTGAACTTAACAGGAACCGCGATATGAAGAAATACCGCGAATACCTTCACAACCAGGTCCGGGAGTTACTGACCAACTATGGGAAAGTAGATATACTCTGGCTGGATTTCTCATACCCGGGTGAAAAAGGCAAAGGCCACGATGACTGGGATTCTGAAAAGCTGATCAAAATGGTACGCCAGCTTCAACCCGGCATTTTGATAAACGACCGGCTCGATCTGAAAGAATATGAAGACGGATGGGATTTTACTACTCCTGAACAGTTTAAGGTTTCAAACTGGCCAGAAGTGAACGGTAAGAAAGTTGCATGGGAAACCTGTCAGACTTTCAGCGGTTCATGGGGTTATTACCGTGACGAATATACATGGAAGGACACCAAACAATTATTGGTTTTGTTGATTGAATCCGTCAGCAAAGGAGGAAACCTTTTGCTTAATGTAGGTCCGACTGCCCGCGGCATGTTTGATGAGCGTGCTGAAAAATCACTAAACGCTATGGGCAACTGGATGAAGTATAACAACCGTTCAATATATGGATGTACCCAGGCGCCGGAAGAGTTTGAAGTTCCGGATCACTGCCTGCTGACCTATAATCCGGAAACCAGGCGATTATATATTCACCTCCTGGATTATCCTCTTCAGAATTTCAATTTACCCGGGTATGCCGGGAAAATCAAATATGCACAATTTCTGCATGACGCTTCCGAAATAAAAATTACTTCACCATCCGGGCACTGGTTAAAAGAAAACGCAAAAGCGACGGATCTGAACCTGAGCCTCCCGGTGACAAAACCTAATTTCGAAATTCCGGTTATTGAAGTGATATTGAAATAGACATCTTAAAATGATTTATGAATTGCAGTACCTGCAAAAATAGCCAGGGACGGTGATTACAGAGCGCTTAAAACATTAAGTTAACAAATAGAAAATTTAGTTTTGATTCTAATAAGAATAATTATTTCTTTATGAATAAAAAGCAAAATACATCTTATATCACCCGTCGTGAGGCTTTGAAAATAGGTACATTAGCGTTCTTTAGCGCAACTGCTCTTGGAGAAATTGGAGTTTTAGCATCAGAATCATCAGTGTCGGGAAAATCGACTTTTTTAGATTCAAACCCTGGCATCAGGATCACAGCAAAAGGTAGTAATGTGATTGTTACACCTGGTAACTGTAAGCTTGGTGGCGCTTCTGTAACAGTTACTCAACCTGCCACCCTGATTGTCTCACCTGCACACGTCATCGCAGTGACGGACGAACCCTTGATGCTTTCTGTTGATAAATCGGCAGGCTGGGCCAAAGGCACACGGCTAAAGGGCTGCGGGGCACAGGACGTGAACGCATACAGGTCTTTCGTGCCAGGTTCGCTTGAGATCCGGAAGACAAAAGGAGGTAAACGGTTGAAAGAGGGTACGGATTATCTTGTGGATGTCTCCTGGGGACATGTTGGACTAGGGACGAAGAGTCGGGTGACTGCTAATGATACGGTTTTCGCCAGCTATCGCTACTCAATGCTTAGGATGGATACGATCCAGGTTTCAGCAGAAGGAAAAGCGTCATTAAAAAACGGAGAATCTCATATCAGTACACCGGTTCCACCCCTTGCGGACACAGGTTGCATCGCAATAGCGCATATTTTTATCAACTATTGCGACACTGAGGTTAAGACCGACCAGATTTACATGATCCTTGAAACAGCTACGCAGGCAGTAACAGGTAGCACTAAAGGCCTTATTCCGAAGACACTCACGAAATTAAGGGCCGGTGGCTCTGTGAAAATAGTTTGTTGGGGAGATTCGGTCACCGCCGGCGGCAATGCATCCAAACCGGAGTTTCGTTATCCTGATGTATTCATCTCCGGGCTGTGTGAACGATTCCCACTGGCTAAGATCGACATGGAAAATATAAGTGCCGGTGGCTCGAACAGTCGACAGTGGCTTTACCCTGAGAAGTATCTTTACCATGACAAGCCCTGGCAGGAAACGGGCGTGACCTGGCAGCGTATTGCTGACGCTAAACCAGACCTCGTCACACTTGAGTTTGTTAACGACGCCAATCAGACTCCCGCGATAGTTAAGGAAGTATATTCCGAAATTTTAAAACGGGTACAGGATATTGGCGCAGAGCTGATCCTCATCACACCCCACTTTACGATGACGCAGATGATGGGCTTTAAGGATATGCGCGAAACGGAAAAGCGACCTTACGTACTTGCACTACGCGAGTTTGCCGGCAAGCATAACATAGCGCTGGCCGATGCTTCCGCACGCTGGGAGCACCTCGCAAAAGAGGGCATTCCCTACACGACTCTGCTTCACAATACAATCAACCATCCCGACGACCGGGGGCACCGGCTTTTCGCTGAAGAGCTGTGGGTCTGCTTTCAATAAGTTAGCACTTTTTTGGAAATGAGTTTAATAAAACAGGGTTTTAATTTTAAATGCCATAATCATGAGAGATATTCATAATGCAAAAGCTATTAACCGCCGTGAGTCCTTATTTTTGAAAATCGGTATAGTATGGGTTGGCGCAATCTTCATAAATATCTTGTCGGGTTTAAATGCCTCCGGACAAAATGATAACAATCCTTACAGAGCCTCTACCCTGAAAAAAAAGGTATTTCCCGAAAAAGTTAATATATCGGTTGGTGAGGTCCATAATGCCAGAAATATTCTCTCTTCCGATGGTCAGTCTGCAAAACTTGTTTACCCCGAAGGTGGCGAAAAACCATATCTGATAGTGGATATCGGACCCGCAAGTGTTGGGGGTTATCCGGTCTTTAAGGTTACATCAAAATCCGGGGCACCTGTACTCCGGATTGCTTACGCCTGCTGGTATCCTTATTTGGTGGATCCGGAATTTGGAGAACAGGGCGACTTTACCAGGAGGTATATGAATACCTACCTTGGTTTCGATTTACCTGTACTTCCGGGAAATCCGGGCAGGTATGAACTTTACTCCATAAACCGGACAGGTGAGTTTATGCATCCTCTGATCCAGGGTCAGGAGAGATGGGTAAGAATTCAACTTGAGACAGAAGGAACAAGTGTTGAACTGGATTATTTCTATATTCAGAATGTCCATGATTTTTCACCCCTGGATGGAGATTTTATTTGCAGTGATGATGACCTGAACCGTTTATGGCATGCAAGTATTTACACTGCGCAGTTTGCTTCCATTGATAATTCCAATCCACTTGACATAGTGAACGGTTGGTGTGCAGCCCGTAAACTTTCCTATTCGAACGAGGTAATCTTAGCTAATAAGGGCAAGGAATGGTCGGATTATACTTTTTCACTGGATCTGGAAATCAGGAGAAATCCATTACACACATCTGGCGCTGGTTGGGCTTTCAGGGCAAACGATCCGGATAATTGTTATACCGGATTAATAAACCTGGAGAACAAATTAATATTATCCAAACGAATACAAGGAGAGAATGTTGTTCTTCATCAAATAGATTTGCCATTTAAAGTGGAAGACGGAACCAGGTACAGGGTAAGAACCAGTTTAAATAAGAACGAGATCAAAGTTTTCATAGATGACCGGCTTGTCACTAAATTCAGGGACAATACATTTAAATCCGGAACTATTGGAATTTTCCAGCCCATAGAACATTGGGCACTCTTTGATGATGTTGATGTAAAATCAATTTCGGAAAAGATACTTTTTTCCGACCGTTTTGATAATGATTTAAATCAATGGGATTTCTACAGAGCCCCACCTTTTATCTGTGACGGATCTCTTCGTGATCGTCTGCCGTGGATCGGTGACCTTGACTGGGCAGGATATAATGTATATTATGGTTTTAAGGATGCAAGGTTTATGAAAGGCTCACTTGAAATTTTTGCCAGGCATCAAACCCCGGAAGGATATATTTGGCCGACAGCATTTCCTGAGGATACTATTCCCCCCAAATCAGGAGATTTTGGATACTGGCCATCAGATGAGTATTCTGCATGGTTTGTACCGGTTCTTGGCAACTATTTATTGTATACCGGCGATATGAGAACAGCAGAAAGTTTATACCCTTCGGCAAAAAATGATCTTAACTACTTATTACGTAATATGGATGATGACGACCTGTTTAACCAGAGGGAAGAAACAAAAAGAGGGCAGGGAGTTGGAGGTGATTTTGGTGGGTTTACTTCAAAAAAGTTTGCTTATATGAATATCCTTCTCTACTATGCTCTGCAACAAGCTACTTACCTGGCCGAAGAACTCAACTTTAAAGAAGATAAAATCAATTTTGAAAGGAAGGCGGAAAAACTTAAAATAGCCATTTTTAAAAACTTCTGGGATGAAGATAAGGGATACTTCGTTTTATCACCAACTGACAGAAAATTTCATTATTGTTCAAACGGATTGGCTTTGGCAATTGGTCTTATTACAGATGAACAGGCGGCATCTATGATAGATCCATTAAATAAAAACTTATCTTACAGTTATGGAATTACAAAAGCCAGTAAAGAAAAAGATATACAGGATGTCGGAAAACTACTCATGGAAAAATATGGGTTTATTACCGGAAAATTTCTCATTCATTCTATTTCAGGAAGATTTCGCTATGAATCAGATTCATCTGCATTGGAATCCATACGAAAATCAACATGGATTAAAATTTTGAATGATGGGCGAGGCGTTCAGGATGCCACATGGGAGTCAACCATCTATCCTCCATTTCGACCGGCAGGAGATGGATACAGGGACATGTCTCATGCCGATAATGCCTGCGCCCAGCTGATGTCAGGGTATATTCTTGGAGTTCAACCCCTGGAAACAGGCTACCGGAAATTTGAAACCATCCCACATCCTTCAGGCTTAAAATGGGCAAAAGGCCTTGTTCCGACATTATATGGACAAATTGATTTTGCATGGGAATTTAATATCAGCAAGGACATACTCTATACTTCCCGGATCACTATTCCCGAAAAAACAAGCTGCAAACTGGGAATTCCAATTGCATATTTTAAAAGACCGTATATCATAAAAATAAATGATCAGATGATCTATGATGGCGAGAAAACAAATACTACTGATTTTGGGATTATCAGCCTGGAAAAGAATTACTTATTCGTTGATGGCATGAAGCAGGGAGTTTATAAAGTAGTTGTAAATATCCGAAAATAGCATTGAATCTTATAAATAACTGTAATCTATGAATCCTCTTTCATTGCTCGACTATTTGGTGCTAATTGCATATATGGCTATTGTTCTTGGCGTTGGATTCTTTTTTATGAAACGTCAGAAATCCACCAGGGATTATTTTATTGCAAACAACCGCATACCGGGCTGGGCAATGGGCATGGCATTAATTGCGACCCTGGTAAGTAACATGACTTTTTTAGCAAATCCGGGTTCAGCATTTGCCGGAGACTGGAGACAATTTACGAATTCCTTAATGGTGCTTGTGGTTATGTTTCCTATTGCTTTCATTATGATTCCTTTATACCGTAACATTATAGGCATGAGCCTCTATGAGTTTTTCGAAAAACGTTTTGGGTACGGTATAAGGGCTTATGGTGCGGTTACTTTTATTTTCTATTATATTTCGAGGCTTGCAGTTATCTTTTTTGTGCTGGCATTAGCTATAAACACTATGACAGGTTGGAATATCTACCTTTTAATATTGGTACTTGGCATTATAACAATGGTGTACACCTTATCGGGTGGAATTGAAGCTGTAACCTGGGTAGATGTAATTCAGGGAGTGCTGTTTATTGGAGGGGGAATTGTTTTCTTAAGTATTGCTTTATTTGGAGCAAAGGCTGGTGCTGGTGAAATCCTTTCGGCCGCATGGCATCAGGGTAAATTTAGTTTAGGCGAACCGGGATTTAGTCTAAAACACGATACTGTTTTGGTGATGTTATTATATGGTTTTTACCAGCATGCACATAATTTTGGCACCGACCAGACCATGGTTCAACGCTACCTTACAGCTAAAACAACCAGGCAAGCTGTGAGAGGGGCGTTAATTAGTGGTTTAGCCTGTATACCGGTATGGGCATTATTCTTTTTTGTAGGAACAGCTTTGTGGGGCTATTATACTTATTCCGGAACAAGTGTACCTTCCGACATTATGGCCAAACCCGACAAAATTTTGCCCTTTTTTATTATGAATCAATTACCTGCCGGTGTTATTGGTCTGGCACTGGCTGCCTTGCTTTCCAGTGCCATGTCAACATTGTCGGGCGGGCTTAACAGCGTATCGACGGTGTTTACCAATGATTTATTTAAAAAAATGATTCCCGGGAGTTCTGATAAAAAAATGCTGATAATTGGCCGTTTGTCGGTACTTGTTGCGGGTACATTTTCGCTTTTATTGGCTTCATGGCTCAATAGCCGGTCGGGCCAGGTATTGGAAATATATTATTCGGCATTATCTATTTTCGCCGGTGGATTGCTTGGCTTAATGTTGCTTGCATTCATTAGTAAAAAGGCTAATAGTAAAGGGGTGGGTATTGGTATTATAGCAACGATTACTGTAGTAGCATGGGCATCGCTAACAAAAAATAATGTAATTGACCTGGGTGCTTTTAATTACACACTGCACCCTTATTTAATCGGGTTATGCAGTCATATTACCATGTTTGTTGTTGGATATATTGGGAGTCTTATTTTTCCGGATGAGACAGCAATTGAAAAGTATGTACGCCTCCGTTAAAACAATTATTTAATTATTCTTTACACAACGAACGGAATAACCAATCGCATTCCAAATACGACTGTAATCGACGCACCGGATCCAGATGACATTAGCCCGACTAAATTGTTATGGATGAATTCCCCACTCAAACCTCTTTTTCATGTCAAAAAGTGGATTAGGTTTTGGAAGTGAAGCATTAATCTCTAACTGCCAATTTTTTAACAGGGAATACATTTCCTCCTTTTTTTCAGGGTAAACCCTTGCAAGATCGGTCGATTCACCAACATCCGACTTCAGATTGAACAGTGAAACTTCACGTGTTACCTGATTTTCTATTAGCTTCCAATCGCCCATTCGTATTGCCCCGGAAGGGAAATCGTGATGATAAACAGGGTAGTGCCAGAATATTGTCCTTTCATTATCTAATTTTCTTCCTGATAATTGTGGAACAATACTTTGCCCATCCATTATTTGATCAGGAGGTAATATTCCTCCTGCTATTTCAACAAAAGTGGGGAAAAAATCAACACCGCAGACAACAGCATCTGACACGCTTCCTGCTTTAATTTTTGCAGGCCACTTTACAATCATGGGTTCACGGATACCACCTTCATAGAGTGTCCCTTTTTCTCCTCTTAACGGAGAATTAGAAGAGGCAATATATAAAAGAGAATCAGTCTCATATAATGGTTTTTTGCTATTGGCAATTAATGGGGCCCGGTCATATCGCATGTTCAATCCCCCATTATCAGAAAAGAATACTAACATTGTATTTTCTTCCAATCCGGATTCTTTCAGTTTTTTAACTATCCTTCCAACACTTCGGTCCAGATGTTCAATCATGGCTGCATATACAGCATTGCACGGATAATTCTTGACTTTTTCTTTGTGCAGATATTTATCTATTAAATCCTGATCTGCATCTAATTGTACATGAACATCAAAATGAGATATAAAAAGGAAAAAAGGATGATGACTGTTTTTTTCTATAAATTCCTCACCAAAATCAGTCAGGAGCTCCGATAATCTTTTAGGAGATCCAACTTCCCGCGGAGGATCAAATATCACATTATAATACCCCTGACCGATATTTGCATCATCAAAACCCTGAAACTTCGGATGGTATTGTTTTTCATTTCCCAGATGCCATTTCCCAAAGTAACCGGTAGCATAACCAACTGCTTTCATAGATTCGCCAATTGTGACAATTTCTGAAGGCAGGTATTGGGTACGGTTAACAGGAACAATAACTTCTTCAAAAGGTCTCCAGTGACCGGGAATCCAATCTATTATTCCAGTCCTGGCCGGGTATTGTCCTGAAATTATACTTGCCCGGGATGGGGAACAGACAGGTGCGGTAGCATAAGCATTGGTAAAAAGCATTCCTTCTTGAGCAAGTTTTGTAATATTTGGTGCTTCATTGAATTTATTGCCATATACAGGAAGATCGGCCCAACCTAAATCATCGGCCAGAATGAAAATAAAGTTAGGGCTTTGATTTTTAGTTTCAATACTCTTACAACCGGCGAACATGATCATTGGCAATGTCAAACCGATAAAAAAGTTTTTACCTGTCTCCAATCTTTTAAATTTTGTTTTCATTATCGGGATTTAATCAAATATATCATGCGATTGCCGATTCGACTGAATTCCAAAATATCTTGAAAAATATATGCTTAATTTTGCTACAAACTTGTCAGGTTCTAAGGGTAAAGATTTTTAAATACAAGTATTTTTAACTTAATTAATAAAACCACTTTTTCTCAAAAATTCAATGCTCATATCCATATTTTTATATACTGTGTCAATATCGCTTTCAACGAATAGTTCTATGGAAATATAGTTTACATTATTGGCAGATAATATCCGGAATAATTCCCCATAATCCAATTCATTTGGGCCTAAAACTTTCTGAGCCTGATAATTTTGGGCAGCTTTCAGATGTATGTATTTAATTCTGCCGGCGTGTTTTTCCAAATACTGTTTAACCGAGTCAGGATTAGCAAAATTGTCTTTATTGGCAAAGGGGTTAGCTGTATCAAATTGCCATGCAACATTTGGGTTAACTTTTTTAAAAAACGACTCAAAACCAAATAAACTATCATTCGATTCCGTGAAACGCTCAGCACCGTTTTCAATAACAAGCTGAATGCCTTGCCCTTCAGCTTCCTGAGCAGCCTGGTTGGCAATTTCGATCGCTTTTGTAAACTCCTCCTTACTGAGGCCTGTTTTCCCGGGATTTTCAGTAAAATTTAATCCGCTAATCGTTGCCCGGATGGTTTTTGGTCCAATAAAAACTTTAGCATTCTTTACACCTTTGCTGAAAACATTCATAAAATCAGGGTCAAGTAATCCCCGTTGATTTGCATAAGCTACCTCAATCCCTTTTTCGCTTGCATACCCTGCAATTTTAGAACACTCCTCAAAAGTAAGTTCTGCATTGGGATCGCGTAATTCAAAAAATGTAAACCCTTTCTCATAGGCATAATCTAGCAACATTATTACATTTTCAAAACTAACGGGTAAACATTCTGTAAAGTTCTGGGTGGTGAATCCAAGTTTAAGACCAGGGTAATTAATGAATGACAATTTCTTATGCCGGGTTGAACAGTTTGTCATAACTAATAATATTATATTCATTATCATAAATTTCTTTACACTATTCATTTTGAAATTTTTCATGTTACTTTCTATTAAGGATAATCCGTTGAATCATTAAAAAAATTTACTTTGTAAATCAGTTAATAATAACAAACTCTTTAATCATTTTAATTGCGGTCCAACGATTTTTTTCAACAAGCCAACTTTTGAAACGTCAATAGCTTCAAATCCCAGTTTAAAGGCGGGAGAGGCAGCATCTAATGTAAAGTCCCCATTATTGGGATCCTTAAATAAGGGATCGGCTTCAAGCGAATGCTTATCCAGTCCCATCTCCTGCCAATCGGCGAATTTATCATATCCCGGTTTGCCACCGTGGCCAATTCCCATGGTTACGCGCCCAGCTTTGGCAGCATTGAAGTATAGATTATAGTCAATTTTGTCGGGTGCGGTAGCAAGGTCCCAGCGATTGCAATCGAGATTATATGAAAATACCCCTTCATTCCAATACACAATGTTGTGCTGAAATGTATGAATCGGATGCTGATATTTTGCTTTACGCACATTGAAATGTACTCCATGAAACCTTGTCCAGCTGATCTGATGCGTTTTTCCAAAAGCAAAAATATTATTGGTGATTGTATGACCGAAATTGTTGTGCAGATGAAGTCCGCCGGACCTGGTATTGTAGGAAATGTTTTTGGTCATAATCACATCGGTTCGGAATTCATCGAGATACAATCCCCATCCCTGATCATCAAATCCATAACTGTCGTGAACGACATTATTGCGTATTATTGAGCCAATACCACAATTAAAAACGCACGCCCCATCATTGAGCATGTTCATTACATGATGGATGTGATTGAATTCAATTACCTCATCAAGACGCAAACCCCAGTCACCGCCGCGAACGCCGCAGTAAGGCATATCATGAATTAGGTTGTGGGCAATGTGGGTTTTTACACCGTTTGCATTTACTACTCCGGTACCGCCAAAAAATAACTCACCGCAATGATGAATATGATTGTTGATTACGGAATTATCCTTCCCACCGACGATTATGATTCCACCTCCGCCACAATGTCGTATGATGTTGTTTTCAAATAAGCAATTATAGGATGAGTCCGCCAGCTCAATCGCATAGGTTGCAGTATTCTCGAGCAGGCAATTCCTGAATGTCACATTTCCCGCATTTTCCAGCAACACAGCCGAAGGACGATAACGGGGTCCTGTTGTTCCACCTCCGTTCTTATAACCGGTAGCCGGGAAGCTGTACCCTGTATACATGAATGCTAAATTCTCAAATGTCAGGTACTGTACCGGTATGCCCGATGGTTTATCTCCTCTGAGTTGCAGAAGCTGACTCGAAACAGGAGCGATGACTTCAGCAGTATTTAAATCAACATCCTCAGTTGGGTAATAGTAGAGTGTGCCGGACTTACGGTCGAGATACCACTCTCCCGGTGCATCCAAACCTTCCATGATATTTTCTACCCAGTAACGGGGATATTTTCTGAAATGGTCCAGTGTATAGGCTCCGGGGCCGGTAAATGTCACCAACCTTTGCTGCTCATCAATATCTTTAATGAAAAGCCTCGACTCACTCCAGGAATGAAAAATGACAACCTGTACATTTGGCAGATCATGCCAGGTTTTTTGAATGTCACCTGCCTGGTAGATCATGGAATCATACGATTCTTTTGGAACACTGTATGCGTTAAAGTATCCGTTATTCGGAGTACGTGCACGTGTCTGGCGTTTTCCGTTCACAAAGAGCTGGTTAAATGTCCAGTCTTTGGGGATTTTGATTTTCCATATTTTGTTTTGATGCTTCTGCCATTTGCCCTCAATTGTCCGCCCACCGGAAATAATAACCTTTTCACCCGGATAATTAGTATAAAGGATTGGAGCGTTCGGCGTTCCGGAATCTTCCGCTTTGAACATTACAGGCTCAGAAAGCAGGTAGTTCCCCTGGCGAAATTGCACAGTGATTGGCTGGGTAATGCCTTGTTTATGTAACTTCCGGACAGCATCCCTGGCGCCGGTCAGTGTGGCAAGCGGTCCGTCGGTTTTTTGGGTATTGGGTTCAGCGATGCTACCTGACCAGCTGTCATTACCGCCAGGTGCAATGTACAGTTTCGTCTGTGCTAACGCAGATTGAAGATACATAAGACCGATAAAAATGATGTAAATCGCTTTGGTTTTCATATTATTTCATTTTTGGGCGCCTCGAAAATCTGATTTTTTATTTGGCGCCATGGTTTGAATTTATTGTTTTTAAGTAACTATTTTCAAGATACGGAAACAGGTATACTATTAATTTATATTTAAATATTTACCCAGTAAAAACCTTTTTCTGTCAGGATACCATAATACTGTTTTTCCCATGAATTCTGTGATACTCGGATAGGTGCCTATTTCAGCTGTCATTTTGGGTGGTAATGCAATATCACCGGAGTTAAGGATTTCTTTTGGTTCATTAAACCAGATTGGCTGTTCCGCATCTTTTTTAAACTCCCCAATAGCATAGTAGGTCGGGTTCCTGATAACATTTGCCACATTAATACTCCAGATTTTATCAGCCTGATTATAACCAAATCGTGTACCATCATTATTGTGAAAAATAAGAACAAATTTCCCATCCTTAAGTCTGTATAAAGGACAGGGAGACATCGGGTGTTTTATTCCGGGTCCATTATCTGAGTATTTAAGAATCCCGGGTTTATCCCAGGTTTTACCATTATCAGCAGAAACAGAGTAATATATATATCCGGTCATAGTTCTCATGACTGTAAACAGCCTTCCGTCGGGTAATAAAACAACTGCCGGTTCCTGAGCTGTCGATAGGTGCGGATAGACTTTATTCTGAACTTCCAATCCCAGGTCATTTTCAGGATACCACTCAATTTCAATATCCCCGGGATTAGGATTGTTATCAATGTTCATAAACCGCATAAAATAGCACCTGGAATCTGCATTAGGCCAATTTTTTTCCTTTTTCATTACAGTGGGTGAAGTTACCAGGGTATATCCTGCAATCCATTTACCCTCCTGGTCTGATACAGGCTTTTGAAATACGATCCAACCCTTTGGAATTTCAGGATCCGGATTATCGTATTTTGAACGAGGCATTGGGATTTCTTTTGGTTGGGTCCAGGTATATCCCCTATCGTCAGAAAAAACGCATCCCATAGTACCACTTCCCTGCTTGTCTTCGTCATTAAGCTCAATTTCCTTAGTATAAAAAATATATATCCTGCCTTTGTCCGAGATAATGGGAAAACCCCAGCTGGCCTGTAAGCCGCCAATAGCGTACTTTGCACCTACAATATATTTTGGATTGGACCAGTTCACTCCATCTTTACTCCTGGCCAAAACCAGGTGATTATCTCCATGAGCTTCACGTGAACTTTGAGTCCACATTGCCAGCAATTCATCCTTATCAGGAGATTCAAAAACCAGAAAGTGTTCGTTATCGCCATCGTAAAAACCTGAACCCAGGGGAACAAAAACGGTAACATCGGGATTACTTCTTTTCCATTCCAAATCAGGATCCCCCAACGGTACGTCTTTTCCGTATTTTCCAAAAGGATATCCCATTTCAATGAGTTCATCCCTGCTAAAAAGAACTTTTATGTCACTTTTTTTATTCTCACTTGTATAGCCGGAATTTTTTATAGGTGGGTTACAACCTGAGAAAATGGACATTAACAGGCACAAATACAAAAATGTGGACCAATTATTTTTCATCTTCATTTCATTTACGTTAACAGGTTTATTTTCTTTTTTTTGAACGTGAGTCAGAATTGTCCTTCTCAACCACCAGGATACCCCATGGTGATAAGTCCGGTACATCAACTTCAGTCCATTGACCATTAACAGTTACGTTCATCTCTCCGGTACGATCCAGCTTAAGGGTTTTGTAGTTACCCTTTTTTTCAGCTTTGATGTGCTTAGAATGGTTATAAGGTTTTGGAGTCCATAGTTTAATATTCAGAGCACCTCCGTCAAAAAAACTCTTTGTTAATAATTTTATTTTTACAGAACCGCTGCCATCCCATTTAACCATATGAACAATAACGGGTGCGTCTTCATTTCCAGGCTTAGCACGGACAAACATGCTAAGCTGGGGGTTACCGGAAATAATTCCAACCGGGTCTGTTGTATACCGGGTTTCATCCAGGTCGTAACCACCAACAGCAGCATCCTGGTACTCATCCAGGTATCCTGCCTGTCCTATGCATCGGACAAATCCAAACACATCAGCATAATCCTCCTTAACACCAAAATAACGCGGAGCTCTGCTAATATATACATCCCACGGAACCATTACGATCATTCCGGTCGCGTATCCAATTGCTATGTATTTTCTTTGAATGGATTTATCCATATCACCCCTTGTAGTATATTGAAATAACTGAGCTTTATTTCGCAAGCGCGATTCTTTCGATAGATTATATACTTCATCAGGTGTCTTGTCTCTCATTTCAGCGATTCTATAGTTGTGTTCATCAAATATTTCTTTATAGTTTTCATCATCCCAGGAGCGCGCACCTCCATTACATGAATGACCTAATGCAAACCCGGCATAAGTGTTTGCCTGGCTATAAAGATTTTTATAAAACTCAATTGTAGATGCTTTATTGAATGCTTTCCGTTGAATTGCGTCGTTCAGATTAACACCTTGAGATAATGCTTTTGCCTTACAGAAGGAACAGAAACAGCAACTTTTACTGTATTCAATATTACCAAAGCCTGGCTCATCACGCTGAATAGAAATACAACCAAGATCAACACCAATTTTAATATTATCCAGGTTGTATTTAAATGCAACAGGATTATTAACGCAAATAAAATAACGTCCCGGAAGCCAGGGTGTTTGCTGGGCCTTTCCATTTATATCCTGGATAGAAATCGAAGAATCGACGGGCGTTGCATTAATTGTACCACCTACTTTAATACCTTTTGCAGCAAAGTCTTTCATGTAACTTCCGTCACCTTCCCTTACATATACCCAATCCAGTCGGGTAACATGAAAATCCAATGCATTTTGCAGGGTAGAGCCAAACTTAAAAGTATCATTTCTAAAAGATAAGCTTCTCATTACCACATCGCTGTATTTTGGTACATTGGCATCTATGGTGCTGTTTTGAGCAATATCTTTCATTATCTGGGCAGAGCAATTAATTCCAAATGAAATTAGTACACTTAACAGAAACAATTTTGTAAATTTTTTCATGGCTCTGATTTTTATTATGGCAATCCGATAAGCAACTTTTTTGGGGACATTTCTGAATATGTCCAGGGATATTGATAACTTCTTCTTTCTGCTAAAAACTATTATCGGCATTACCAATATCAGGTTATAAACCTTAAAATCAACATGTTAGATACAATCAAATATTCAATGATTAAAACTGATTTAAAGATTTTTCAACCTGATTTATATCCCATTGAACCATTATAATGAGGACCTGAAAAATGTTTTGTACTGTAAAATATTTAATAAAGCGCTTTATGCGAATCAAATACCAAAGCATTTATTAAATGATTTAGGGATTGTTACCTAAGAGGTTGAGGTAATGTCCAATAGATACAGTTTGATGAACACTATCCTCTCCATTTAAACAAATGCACAATAAAGAATGCACCTGCATTTCAAGGTTTTACGTGGGCAAATAATCCGGATCACAGGTTTTTCTCCCAATACTACCTGAGATTGTTTGTAACAGTTTAAAGGTTTCACAATTCTGTCATGCAGTGATTGTTATATAACTATCAGTACAAAAGGTTAATTATTACCTCTAATTACAGATTTAATAAGCTATATCTCAGAATTCTTATTTAACTATTTTATCCTATGATAAGTAAAAAAAAATCGCCGGTAGCAATGATAATTTCTACGTTATTATCGGCATGTGCACGTGAACCTGAAGATATAATAAATGGGTAGATGAGGATGAATGAATCAAAATTTTAAAATTTAATTTATGAAAAAAGTTCATGTCCGGATTAAAATTTTAATCCTCATTTTCCTGAGCGCATTCTCATTTAATTTGGATGCACAATCAACAAAGGTTAAATCAAATCCAAAAATACCCCGGCTTTATGAAATTGCACAGCCGAGGATCTTTCCGCCTATGGTCCCAAAGTATAGCGATGTGGTTATGAGGCATCTCACATTCAGACCGATGAATGAAAAAGATAATTACAATACAATTGATCACATTAAACAATTTCATGCCACACGCATTGAATGGGTCTACTGCCATAAGTTTGACGATTCGGAGCGAGCTAAAATCAAAGAAATAAAAGACCTGGGTGTGCTATTCAGCGGAGCGACTTCCGGATCAACGATGCATACAAATTTACCCAGGAAATCCCTCGAAATGAAAATGCTGGACGGATCTACCCCGGTACCACCCTGGATGGCTAAATGGGATAACCCCCAGATTTTTGGTTGCCAGAACAACCCGGGATACATGGAAGCCCATTTGCAGTATTGCATGGATTTAATTGATATGGGCGTAGATCTGATTCATCGCGACGAAGCTCATTATCCGATTTATAAGGGTACTAAAATAGCCTCCTGTTTTTGTGACTATTGCATTTCTGCTTTTTCCGGATATTTAAAGAAGAATTATACAGCAGCTCAGCTGGGAATTGATAATCTGGATAATTTCAACTATAAAGCGTACCTGACCTCTAAAAATGTTGATCCAAAGGCTGTTACCGAAACAGAATGGGGAACTCCATTATTTGACATTTTTATTAAATTTCAGGCTAATTCATCTAAAGAATTTCATTCTTTTATAGGAAATGAACTGGATAAATATGCAGGACGCCACATTACCCGATCCACTAATAATGGAGGTAAATGGACTGAACCGCATAATGTATTTGAATATGGACTTTCTGAAACGGTATTCAGAGATACAAATCCGTTAGTTTTATATAGTTTGCTAAAAAATACCCGGGAAAATGGTAAATACATTGTTCTAAACAAACCTAAAACAATACCTTCAAGCTGGACCAATACGGAAACTGTAAACCTGATCCGCAAGGCTGCAGCAACTACAACTGCCGGTGGAGGTTCTCCAAGGGTGCCTGTTGATGTTTTTGATCAGTTTCCTGATGGATCTTCTGCTCCCAGGTACTTTGGTTTACCGTCTGAATATGCTGATATATATGGATTTATAAGAGGAATTCCGGAATATCTTGATGGATTTGAAGATGCAGCAGTATATATCAAAAACTTTAAGGACGATCGTTATAAAAATAATTTTCCTTTTGAAATAACAGATACCTCCAGAAACATAGCTGCAATCGCCCGATGTATCCCTGGAAATCCTGACAGCCCTGTTGTTGTCCATCTGATTGACTGGGATTCAAAAGGAGAATTCACCATTCGCTTGAGAAATGACTCATTCTTCCCCAGGCATAAAATACATGTTAAGATGTTGACCCCTGCTAAGTATGACGAAAAAAAGAATATGGAAGCAGAAGAAAAAGCAATGAAAATGTTACCTGCAGGTGACAAGCGGGGACCAGAGCAGGCCCCGGCCTATAAAGAACTTGTTAATTCAATGGATCCTGAAGTTAAAAGAAGAGGAAACTGGACTGAAATTAAGATCCCTGTTCTTGAGCCATGGGGAATACTTGTTGTAGAAATGGAAAGTAACTAAAAGATTTATTATTTAATGATTTAGAAAGTACATTTAAATCCTTTTCTGCTCATTTAAGTATTATTCTGTATTTAAAGGGGAGGTTTGGAATTTTAAAGAAACTTTTCAGGTTGAAAATTGATGTTTCTGATTCAATAAAATGATTTGAAAATTATTTCAGAGGAAATGATTCTATACACATTCCACTGGACGAGAATGTTTTTATCTCAGGTTCGGTTACTCATTCAGGAATAATATAAAAAATTTAACAAAAAACATTATGAAACCTGCATGATTCGAAAAACACAAACACCAATGAATAAATTTAATGACATGCAGGTTCCATATGACAATTGAAAATAAATTATACACATATGAAAAGGAAAAGTAAAGTTCCGTTTTTAATAGTAGCTATCCTGATTTTATCTGCTGGTTTTTTTATTACTTTAAAGGTATTTAATAAAAAATCACCAACCCGGTTTAGTGAATCACATGAGGCAGGAATACCTTTAAATCCATACATATTTCCTGATCCATCAGAGCGATCAGACTGGCGGGCATTTGAAAACGGAAAACTCGGATTATCACTTAAAACCCCCGATCTTCCAAGCAAATATGATTATATAGAGGGATTGAATAAATTCGAAATCAGTGATACTATCTGGTTACAAACAACAACCGTAGCAAGAAGCAGGGAAGGGCATCCAAGTCAGCATATAATTGCCCGGAGATCATCAGATAAGGGAAAAACCTGGGGTGATTGGTATGATATTGAACCTGAAGGACCTCCAATGACCACCTATGGCAGTTTTTTCAGACATCCCAAAACCGGACAGGTTTATTATATGTACCTGAAGGGGCCAAAGGAGGATCTGCATTATGATAAGAAGCCTACAGATTTTCTCGATATCGCTACATTTCTTGGGTGGTATAAAGGAGAACCATTCAGGGCTTATCCCCACCTGGTAGGAAAAGTTGTGTTCCGGTATGTTGATGAAATGGGTAATTTTTCAGAGGCACATGAGCTTAAGCTTCCTGTAAGCGAAATTGACCGTTCAACTATTTTTAAAGGAGATTATTTTGTCCTTTACAATGTTCCTGTACCCAGGATATTTTCAGGTGATGATGCAATAAGCTGGGCAACAAAACATGGACCCATACCCCGCACCGGGAATGGTGAAGCATATTTTGTCAGGTTTGTTAATTATATGAATAATGACAGGCTGGAAGACATTGAAATAAAATTGTTTCCGGAAGGCCATGGCATTACTCATCCCGAATACTCTAATGCAGGTAGTTTCTCACCTGTAATTATGAATGACAGTCTTTGGTTTTTCTTACACAGAACTGTTTACGGTCTCGTAGGAATAGCCAAAAGTACCGACAAAGGTATAAGCTGGGAAAACGATATAGTGAGGTACAATCCGACAGGACGTCCGGTAAAATTTCCGCAAGGTCCATATTCTTTTTTTAAAGGGCCTGACGATAAAAACTTTTTAACCTATTATAATAATAGTTTAAGCGATTTTGATGAATTTGGAGGAAGAGACCTGATTTATGTAAGTTATTATGAAATGAGGAATGACAATTTTTATATATCGGAACCTGAACTCATTCTATACCGGAAAGACAGACTCGGCTATTTAAACGGTGCTTCCGAACGTTTAAATACACCCCACTTCTCAAAACAACCCTCAGGTGAAATCATTGCCGGGGTGACCGATAAAACACAATGGAGAAGTTTTGAAATTCCAGCGGAGTTTATTAATATGTTGACCTCGCAATTTCAAATATGCCAGGTGCCGGATAATGCCTTGCTGTATTACAAGGAGCTTGATGCAGCAAAATTAGGCTCACCCTCACTTCCTGAATTGAATCAGGGTGGTGGATTTACAATTTCATTCCAGCTAAATATCAATTCATCTTCATATTCTTCTTGTTTAATAAACGCTATGCAGAATGACAAAGGTTTGAAAATAGATCTGCTTGCTGATAGTACTATTTTGTTTACTATGAGTGATGGAAAGGAATCTTCGGAACTTTTAAGCAATAAGGGTATTATAACCGGAAAAAGGCCACATCATATTGCAATTATTGTAGACGGCTATCCCGGATTGATTAGTATGGTAATTGATGAGGAATTTCAGGATGGGGGAGAAGCCAGGGAAAGAGGAACCGTTTATTTCAGCCACGACTTCACCAACATTAACGGTTCGGAATTTTGGGAAGCAAAACAGGAAATGATTCAGAACCTGAGAATCTATAACCGGGTTTTATTAACTACTGAAATTATAGGATTACAAAGGGCGGATGAGAAAGCTGAATAATAATATTTAAGTCTGATCAATGAAAAGTTACTTTTTATTCTTAGGAATCGCATTAAAAATTTTTCTTAATATTCAAAATACCAATGCCCAGGGATCCCTGTTCATTTCAGAATATTGTGGAGGAAATCCGAATTATTCGTGGCTGGAGCTTTATAACCCCTCCGATGAACCACTGGATATGGAGGGGTATAAAATATGGACAGTTCCCCAATGGAATACAGGATTTACTATTTCCGAGCCATATAAGTTTAATTTAAAAGGAACCCTTGCACCCCGGTCGGTTTATGTTATTGCCAATAATACCTGTCCGCAGGAATTAGTTAGCATTGCTGATACCCTCCTTCGATGGAGTCAAAGCAGCCTGCCTATTGAGGAACAAAACTTTCCGGGTCAGGATATAGTCAGGTTTTATAATGGAGATGAGTCCATCGGCCTTTTTTATAATGATTCCCTGATTGACATTATAGGTAACCCATATGCATCTCCAAGATTAGCCTGTGATGTTGCAGGGGTTATAGGGGCAACAAATCAATATACACTTCTTAGAAAGCCGGAGATCACTAATGGAAATACAGATTGGGATGCATCACGGGGGACCAATGCCGATAATTCCGAATGGATAGTGGCAGGTAATAATCTGACCACCTATGTTGGTTTTTACCCGGGTAAAGGAGAAATTACAAGTGAAATATATTCCATCGTACCTTATTCTGAAAAGCTTGTTTATAAATACAGGATCGAAAAGATAAACTCAAAAACGACAGTTACAGAACTTTTTTCCGGGATGTTTTTCTCAGGTTTGAATCATAAAGTATTGAATAGTTTGGGCAATGCAAGAGAAAACAGTTCATACATTGAGGCAGGTGACAAACTGGTTGCCTTGACTTCCAAAGGTTCTATTTATAAATCATTTGGATTGGTATTGAATTCCCTGGAAGTAAATTCTTCAGAATATCAAATTTCCGGTTTTAATTCAGATACGGGAAAAATTGAAGGCGTTTCGTGGAATATTCCGGATACGGATTTTCTTAAAAAGCTTGAAAAAGGTAATTATGTAAGCTGGCAGATTGTGCATGTGGGGGATCATCCCCTGGGATCAATTTCAACCGGCGATTTATTAAGTGTATATGATAGCAGTGATACAATTAATTACAGGATTTATACTTACGATGAACCGCTTCATTCAACCGGGCTTACTTCAACAATGTATCATATTTCCACAGGACATGATATTGACACGATTACGGGAATTATATACCGGACCGACACAGTTGAATTTAAAAGCAAGGTTCTTCAGTCTGCAGGCGCAAGTTGTAATATTAAATATGGCAGGGATCACGCGAGGGTTAATGAAATAATATCAGGCGACACACTTTATGTTGTGGCAGAGGATAAAATAACTATTAAGAAATATGTACTTAAAGTGAATTCAGCCCCGGACAGCATGGCAACATTAATATCAGATATTTATACTATTAATAGTTCGCAGGATACAATCTCTGATATCATGATAAAAACAAGTGTTTCAACCTTGTTAACCAGACTTTCAAAAGCGACACTTGCCAGCTGGTCAGTCTTTGATTTTTATTGGTTACCGGTTGACCCAATAGCTATTGTCAGAACAGGTTTCAGTTTGAAAGTAATTGCTGAGGACGGAACAATTCAGATTTATAAACTGATAGTAAGGGAAAGGGAAGTACAGGAAATAGCACAGGTTAGGAATTTTCCTCCAATGTCTCCCAGGTATAGCGATGTTATTTTAAGAAATATAAATTTCAGAACGGGTACATATGACAGCTTTAAATCCATAAAAGATTTTCACGCCACACGCATGGAGTGGGTATATATAAGTTTTAATGCTACCGATAAAACTAAAATTGAACAGGTTAAAAATCTGGGACTTATATTTGGTGCGGCCAGCTCCGGGTCCACGTTTCATAGTCCCATCCCAAAACAGGAACTTTGGCAGGAAAAGATTGACGGAACTGCCCCAATCCCTTCCTGGATGATAGAATGGCCTGATCCACAAATATTTTGTTGTATGAATAAACCAGGCTTTATTGAAGGCAATCTGGCTTATAACAAAGATTTAATTGATATGGGTGCTGATGTTATTCAACGTGACGAGCCTTATTCCTCGGGCTATTTATCATGTTTTTGTAAATATTGCATGCCGGCTTTCACTGAATATTTAATAGAAAATTATACTCCCGGTCAACTTGGATTAGCTTCCCTGGAAAACTTCAATTATAAGGAATATTTAATTTCAAAAGGGGTTCAGGCCGATGCTGTTGCCTCCTCACAAAAGAATACCCCGTTGTATATTGCCTATTCAAACTTTCAGTTAAGCTTTTCGGCTGAATTCCATAGGCAAATCGGTAAAGAAATTGATAAGTATACCGGTCGTCATATTACCAGGTCATGCAACAACTTAGCCAGATGGAATGAGGTTCATTTACCATTCGAATATGGTAACGCTGAATCCTGGTTTAGGGATGTTGATCCGCTTAAGATTTACGGCTGGTGTAAAACTGCAAGAGAACTTGAGAAATATCTGACCATTACCAAGCCATGCCAGATTCCTCCGGAATATACCAATGATCAGATAATTTCAGTGATCAGGAAATTTGGAGGAGTTTTAACTGCGAGTGGGGGTAATTTCCAGATCCCTTTCGATGTATTTGATACCTACCAGGACGGAACCACGGCACCCCGTTATTTTGGATTACCTTCAGAATACGCTGATATGTTTGGATTTATCCGGGGCATTCCTGAATATCTTGATGGTTATGAGGACGCAGCCGTTCATATAAAGAATTTTACTGATAACAGGTATGATGGAGATTTTCCGGTTTCTGTTACAGACCCGTTAAGAGATATAGTTGCAATGGTCCGTTGTAAACCCGGAGATAAAGAAGGCGCCAGAGTTATACACCTGGTTGATTGGGATTCCAAAGGCAGCTTTAATTTCGGGATTAAAGGAGACGCTTTCTTTCCGGGTTACAAGCTAAAGGTTAAACTTTTTACACCAAAACCTTATGATGCAACATCTCATTCACTTGCAGAAAATGAAGCCATTGCTATGTTGCCTCCGGGCGAAAGGAGGGGCCCCGGGCAGGCTCGAGCCTACAAAAGACTGGTTGACTCACTTGAATTATCGGTTAATCTTACCGGTCCATGGTCTGAAGTTGTAATTCCTGCTTTAGGTCCATGGGGAATACTTGTGGTTGAAAAAGGAGAACTACTTTCAGATTTTATCCCCGTAAGTACACCGGTATTTATCCTGGGAGAAACTTCAACACGTAACCAGGAAGCCGGCTCAGTAACTTACAGTGCGAGTGCTGACAATAGTACAGGAATAAGTTATGCAATTGACCCTGTATCTGAAGCTGCCGGTAACACCATTGTTATGGAAACAGGAGAGGTGACTTATGTTGCTCAATGGATTGGAACAACAGTAATTACTGCAACCGCTGAAGGATTCAACGGTCCTGCCACTGCAACACATATTGTAACCACTACCCCGGCCACACTAAACACGGAGGTTATCGGGCATGAGATAATAATGTATCCTAACCCATTTGATAGTTTTCTGAGAATTGAAGGGGTGGGCTATTTTGATAAAATTGAGATTATCTCAATAGATGGGAAGATAATATTTGAAAAACAAATATATAATGAGCAATCAGTTTTATTATACACGGCTGATATTCTCCCGGGTATCTATTTTATGAAGTTTTATGCTGAGAATGCAGTTGAGTTCAAAAAACTTGTCAAATTGAAATAAAATTCTTTGACGTTAATTTAAAAAATTCCATTGGATGCATCCTAAAAATAAATTATGGAAAGAATAAAATTCCGGTAAAACGGTATTATTATACAAAAAGAAAAACATAGTGATTAAATAATCACACTAAAAAGCAGATTTTATGAGAACATTCAGTAAGGTGATTTTATTTTCATTATTTTTTCTGTTTCACATAATTGACGCTTCTGCCCAGGCAAAAGCAGAAGAAGGAATGAACAAGGGAATATCCGGAAGTCCCGGATCGCCGGTCGATCTGATCGGGATTTTTGTTTCTCCCACAGGGGATGATAAATGGTCCGGGCGGTATGCAGAACCTACAGCAGACAAGAAAGACGGTCCTCTGGCAACGGTAACCAGGGCACTGGAGATTGTGAGGTTTTTCAAAGGAGGATCCTACTATTCATCCTTGCCGTCCTATATAAAAGCACCGGGAAGACTTTCACAGGGTATCATGCAGGGGCCGGTAGTCATCTGGCTGAGGGGAGGGAATTATTACATTGATAAAACCATAGAGATAGGACTTAATGAATCCTACCCGATCACAATAAAGGCTTATCCCGGAGAAACTCCGGTTTTAAATGGCGGTGTACCTATTAAAGACTGGAAAGTAACAAAAGTTAACGGAGTTACAGCCTGGTCGTCGTATATTCCGGACCTGGCATCCGGCAAGTGGAATATCACCCAGCTGTTTGTGAACGACACAAGAGCCCAGCGGTGCCGTTATCCCAAAACAGGATTTTTTATTGTTGAAGATCCGCTGATCCCAACCGACCGGCCTGTGAATCCCCATGCATACCAGGGGAATGAATTTATTAGTGCTCCGGGGGATATCAAACCATGGAAGGGGATAACCGAAGGAGAAGTTATAATCCTGTATTTCTGGATTGTAGACAGGCTTCCGATAAAGTCATTTGATCCTGCAACCAGGAGGGTGACAACAGATAAGATGACCCGGAAGGTACTTCTCGAGGCTCATCCGGCCCATACGCCGGGTAATGCAAAATATTATCTGGAAAACATATTTGAGACGCTGACCAATCCCGGGGAATGGTTTGCAGACAAAAAGACCGGTATCCTTTATTATATCCCAAAACCTGGTGAAATGCCTGAAAATAGCCAGGTTTATGCACCCTGGACAGTCAGTATAATTAACATTACCGGTAATGCTGATGAGGACAAATATGTTGAGAATATTCATTTCGAGGGACTAACCTTTAAAAATTCCGCTTATTATGACGGCACTAATGAAAAACAAGCAACTCCAGAGCCAAAGGGTCTAATCAGTTTAAATGGAGTCAGGTTTTGCAGCATTACCGGATGTACTTTTACCCAAATCGGTGAAACTGTCATTGCAGGTCGTAATTGTAAAGGGTTGCGGATCGTCGGCAACACTTTTAAAGATATGGGAGGATCAGGAATTGTATTAGATGGTATGAAAGCAAGTCATAATCTGATATCTGACAATTCTATCAGTGCTGGTGGCAGGATACATCACAACGCTGCAGCAATCCGTTGTCATTTGGTATCAGAAACCACTATTTCCCATAATATCATTTACGACATTCTTTATGGGGGAATCGTTGTAGTCGGCAGGAACCAGTTAAATTCTTTTAATATTGAAAAGAATCATATTTACAACATTGGGCAGGGTTGGCTTAGTGATATGGGAGGCATTCACACCCAGTTTACCTCCGGGATTGAAATCCGTGGAAATTTGGTACATGATGTCAAATGCGCAGTTTATGGTGCGAATTGTATATACCTTGATGACCACTGTGTTCATGGGCTGGTCGAGTTCAATCTCTGTTACAATTCAAATACGGATCTGATCGTTGTAAAAGGTTCTGAAAATACATTCAGGAATAATATCCTTGCCTTTGGGGAGAAGGGAGTTATAAAGCGCACATCACCCCTGACCAACGGAGGCCGGTATGTCGGGAATTTTGAAAAAAATATTGTGGTTACACGAGGGAATCCCATTTACCGGACAGGGTATTTTATGGATATTTATGATCCCGTTTGGAACAGCGACCTGAACCTGATATGGGACTACGATCAAAAGCTTCTTACGTGTGAACAGCAGGTACCAGGTGATAAGCTCAGGATAAGTTTTGAAGAATGGAAAAAGATCCGTCCTAATGATATGAATACGGTTATTGCAGATCCCATGTTCCGGGATGTGAAAGCGCTGGACTTCACCCTTGATCCCAAATCTCCGGCTTACAAGCTGGGGTTTGAGAACTTTGATCTTTCGGACGTTGGTCCGAGACCTAAGGAGGTATGGGAAAAAAGTCTTAACAAAGGAGAAATGAGGGTTGTCAATCCTTTTGTTGACTGACAATTATACTCATAACCAAATAAAATTGCAACTGGTTTCAATTGTCATAACAAATAAAATCAAATCAATGAAAACAACTTACAGGTTAGCATTACTTACGTTGCTTTTTCTGATCAGAATATGCTATGTCTCTGCCCAGGTTATGGCAGGTGCCGGGACCGACAAAGGACAGTCCGGCGCTTCCGGATCTTCTGTCGATCTTATTGAGATATTTGTATCTCCCACAGGGGATGATAAATGGTCGGGGAGGTTTTCAGACCCCACTGCAGACAAGAAAGACGGACCCCTGGCAACGATAAACAGGGCACTGGAGATAGTGAGGTTTTTCAAAGGAGGATCATACTATTCATCCTTACCGTCTTATATTAAAGCCCCGGGAAGACTTTCACAGGGCATCATGCAGGGACCGGTGGTCATCTGGCTCAGGGGTGGCAATTATTTTATTGATAAAACCATTGAGATAGGTTTAAATGAATCCTATCCAATAACTATAAAGGCTTATCCCGGAGAAACACCGGTCCTGAACGGGGGAGTAGCCATAAAAAACTGGAAAGTTACAAAGGTAAACGGGGTTGCAGCCTGGTCGTCTTATATTCCTGACCTGGCTTCAGGTAAATGGAATATCACCCAGCTTTTTGTCAACGATGCGAGGGCTCAACGCTGCAGGTATCCCAAGAAAGGATTTTTCCTTGTAGAAGATCCTATGATACCTACCGACCGTGATGTAAATCCACATGCTTATGAAGGAAATGAGTTTATCAGTGCACCCGGCGACATCAAACCCTGGAAAGGAATAGTTGGAGGTGAAGTAGTAATTCTGCATTTCTGGATTGAAGAACGATTACCGATAAAGTCATTTGATCCTGCAAAAAGGCTGGTCACCACGAGCAAGATGACACAGAAAGTACTTCTGGAGGCACACCCGGCTCATACTCCGGGAAATGCCAAATATTACCTGGAAAATATCTTTGAGACATTGACCGATCAGGGAGAATGGTATGCTGACCGGAAGTCAGGAAATCTTTATTATATTCCAAAGCCAGGTGAAACACCTGAAAATACACAGGTTTATGCTCCTAAGACGGTCGGAATATTCAGGATTGCAGGTAATCTTACTGAAGATAAATATGTAGAGAATATTCATTTCAGGGATCTGACTTTTAGTAATACAGCAATAGATGATGAAGCGCATAAAGGAGCCATTATCGGAGGACCCGGTAAAAAAGATGCCGGGGTTATAAGCCTGGTCACTTCCAGGTACTGCAGCATAGAAGGATGTTCATTCAGCCACAATGGCGAAACACCTGTAATTGCCAGCCAGGAGAGTAAAAGTCTTCGTATTGTCGGAAATAATTTCTCAGATATGAGTGGTTCAGCCATCGTTATCTTTGGAACAAGATCTGACGGTAAACCGATATCAGGGACCAGCAATATTCTGATCTCTGATAATTCAATTGCTTCCGGTGGCCGGGTTTTTCATGGTGCTCCTGGAATTAATGCGAGTGAAGTGTCAGATATGACCATTTCACACAACCTGATTCATGATTTTTATTGGTCAGGAATGTCTATCCACGGCAGAAAATTCTCCCAAAACAGATTGATAGAGAAAAACCATATTTATGATATTGGCCAGGGGTACTTAAGTGATATGGGAGGCATTTACTGTTCTGGTAATATGACCGGGACAGAAATCAGGAATAATAAGGTGCATGATATCAGATGTGCAGTATATGGTGCAAATTGTATCTACCTGGATGACCATTGTTACTTTTCTCTTGTTGAATCCAATCTCTGTTACAATTCAAATACAGATGTTATGGTGGTTAAAGGTTCGGAAAATATGATCAGGAACAATATCCTGGCTTTTGGCGGGAAAGGAATTATTAAACGTACATCTCCATTAACAGATGGAGGCAGTGTTGTAGCAACTTTCATTAAAAATATTTGTGTTACAAGGGGTGGCTCAATTTACAGAACCGGATATTATATGGATATCTATGAACCTGTTTGGAACAGCGACCTGAATCTGATATGGGATTACGAACAAAAACCACTCATGTGCGAACAGCAGGTATCGGCTCCGCGTAAACTTAGTATTTCGTTTGAAGACTGGAAAAAAATAAAAGGCAACGACCTGAACTCTGTAATTGCAGATCCGATGTTCAGGGATGTGAAAGCACTTGACTTCAGTCTTGATCTTAAATCTCCTGCCTTTAAAATGGGATTTGAAAAATTTGACCTTTCGGATGTGGGCCCGAGACCCAGAAAAGTATGGGAAAGAAATTTTAACGAAGAAGAGATGCGGGTTGTAAATCCTTTTGTTGATTGAAATAAAAATATTTCTATTAAATACAGGATTTAATTATACTGAAAAAAATGCTGAAATTATAGTACAACTCAGGAAACCAGACCTATACCTTTCTTCAAAACCATGGAACAAAAATATTGTATTGTAATATACAAATTAGAAGAATTATGAAGAACTTTTCAGTGAATAATTTAAGGATCATTATCCTGTTTTCTTTTATTATGATTTACACGAATGTTCAGTGCAGCAGGGACACTATTAATAATAATTCTTCTTTTTCCCGTGGACAAAAAATAATTGCAAACCCGGATGAAACACCTGAATATTCTGTACCGCCTTGTTTCCATTTTCTCAGGTTTGGAGAGGTGCAGCCAACGGGCTGGATTAAGGAACAAATGATTCGGGATTTAAAGGATGGTTTTGCAGGAAAGCTGGATAAGATTGCCAAAGAAGCTGCTACAGATATTTTTGCATCAGGACGTAACAGACCGGATAAGGCAAACACTGAAAATTCAGCGGGAGACCTTTGGTGGAACGGAGAAACGGAAGGAAACTGGAGAACGGGATTTATTATGCTTGCTTACCTGTCCGGCGACAGCGATGCAATTAAAAAGGCTGATTTATTCGTTAGTCATATACTCGCTGCCCAGGACAAAAACGGTTACCTGGGTATTTTTTCGGATACTCTTCAATATAGGAAAGCTGGAGATTTGTGGACACAAGCCTGTTTATTACGTGGTCTTCTGGCTTATTCGGAATTAAGTGGTAATCTTAAGGTGTTAAAAGCTGTTGAACGTTCGGTTAAGCTCACAATTAATACTTTCGGCCCGGGAAAAAGACCTGTACCCCTTTGGCAGACGCATGATCTGATGTATACTGATGTTCTGGAGGATCTTTATAACACCACCGGAGATACTATTTATAGGAACTTTGCCCTTTGGCTATATGAAGACTACTATTGTAAAAATGCTAAAGCCGGAAGTTACGGGTCTGATCTAATACTGAGTAAAATCACCAAACCTGATGTGATGTTTACATCACATGGTGTGCATGCTTATGAGCACCTCCGGGTACCTTTATTTCTATGGATGGCAACAGGAAGAGATGATATTGGCCGTGGCTGGCAAAATGCAATGAATGCTGTTGAAAAATATTCTTATCCGGGTGGAGCTGCAGTAAGCCAGGAATCGGTAGATAACCTTGCACCGGATCCTACCTATACCATGTATGAATATTGTGTTATAAAAGAGCTTAATTCAAGTATGGAATCAGCTTTGCAAAAAACAGGAGATGGCCGCTATGGCGACCGTATTGAACAAATATGGTTTAATGCTGCCCAGGGAGCGCGTATTCCAAACGGAGGAGCTCTAACTTACCTGACAAGTGATAATCGTTACACATGTGACCAGATGACACCGGATGGTAAAAAATCCCAGCCAAGGAATAAATTTTCGCCTGCACATGCTGATGTTGCTGTTTGTTGTAATCCTTTTGCCACCCAGATAGCCCCGTATTACGTAAGGTCTATGTGGATGCGTCCGGTAAGTGGTGAAGGATTGTCGGCAATGCTTTATGGCCCTTGCCTGGTTACCACTGACATCAATAATATTCAGGTAACCATTGAAGAAAAAACGAATTATCCCTTTGAGAATACATTGGAATTTGTTGTAAGTCCTGCCAAAGCAAATGCATTTCCTTTAAACTTCCGTAATCCTTCATGGTCACAAAATACAGTAGTAGTATGTAAAGGAGCCAAAATTGTGCGAGAAGGAGATTACTGGAAGGTAGAGAAAAAATGGAAACAGGGAGATGTCGTGAAAATAATTTTTAGTCCTTTGGTAAAAGAAATAAGGGCTGTAAATAATGAAGTGGCTTTACAATATGGGGCCTTATTATTTGCTTTACCACTTCCTTCAGAAAAAAAAGTGATCAAAAGTTACCCGGATTCAGGGTTTGAGGATTTTGAATTATTGCCTTCAGAAAAAGTTGAACCTTTATCGTTCGATAAGCAAAACGGATTAGAAGGGTTCGGGTTTAAAGCAAAACAGGTTGCTGAAGGAGGGAATTTGCTCAGACCCTTTGATAAACCAGTAATCAAACTTACCGGTAACATGATTGACTCTGATGGTACACAAAAAGAGGTTGACCTTGTGCCACTTGGTAATGCCTATGGCTTACGCCAGGTAACTTTCCCGGTAATTCAGAAATGAAAACGGGAGATATCCTTACAAAGTGAATGATAATTAAATACTTTTATTAAATTGGAATTATTGATTAAAACATAATCAGTTAATCTTTAAAATCATGAAAAATTATGTGAACTTTTTATTGACCGGAACATTTACAAAAGTGATCCTGTTAAGCAGTGTCCTGGCTATTTTAGGATGGTCATGTAACAACGGTAGCAAACAGACAAAGTCCCGTTTGAAAGTCGGGGTATATTATTTCGACGGTTGGGCTGGTAAAAATAGTAAGGCAGACGATCCCAACGAACCCTGGGCAAAGAATGCACCAGCCCATGTAACCCGCAGGATGCTTGAAGAATTTCCTGAAAGGGAACCTGTCTGGGGCTGGCGGGATGATTCTATGTCTATAATGGAAAGGCAAATTGATTTAGCAGCAGATAACGGGATTGAATTTTTCGTGTTTTGCTGGTATTGGCGCGATACTAACGGGCCGATTAATCCGGCAGCTATCGAAAACCTTTACCTGCACACAAGTATGAACCTGTACATGAAAGCAAAAAACAGGAACAGAATTAAATTCAGCTTACTGATTGCTAACCATGCGGGCGCAGAGATTAAAGGTATAGAAAACTGGGAAAAAGCAACTGAATATTGGATGCAGTATTTTAAAGATCCTCAATATTTTACCGTTGAGGGAAAACCTCTGGTAGTGATTTTTCGTCCGGCAGATATTGATAATGAATCTCTTGACCGCATGCAGGAAGTCTCTAAAAAACTTGGATTACCGGGTTTAGCCATTGCAGGCTGTGATAATAATCCCGATCAGCATTTTACTTATAAAACACATTATAATATTGGCCTGGGAAAATTTGGCGGTGCAGAGGAGCATAATTATGCTGATCTGATCGATGAGCATAAAAAGCAATGGATTGGAACCGAAAAACAACCCTATATACCGGAGATAACCGTTGGATGGGATAAACGTCCCTGGGAAAAGAGTGACGGTACAGGGCGGCAGGATTGGTATTTTCCACGTTCTCCGGAACTATTTAAAAATTTCTTACTTGATGCTATTACCTGGATGGATGAGCACCCGACACAAACAACAAAGGAGCGCATTGTCTTATTATATGCCTGGAATGAACTTGGCGAAGGCGGGTATCTGGTACCGACAAAAGGAGACCCTGAGGCAAAAGAATTAAAAGTAATTCGAAGTGTCGTTTCGGGTAAGTAGGATGAGTAAACCCGAAAATCGCAAAACAGATGAATTACTCAATCACCTGAATGAAACAGTTACATATAATTTCCCGGGAAAATGTAAGGGAAATGAGCATTCCATATCCAGGGATTTCCCGGCGCCGGTGAGGATGGTAAAACATACCAGGCATTTCTTCCCTGAAAATTGAAACTTACTTTTTCACAACCCGGAAAGATCCCATTATTAGGCTTATCAGAATTTAAATTCTGGCTATAAATGGCAAAAGGTACAGATAATAAGATAGTTAATAACCTTAACTTAAATCTGTAAAAGTGCTTCAATGTAATAAGGAAACGGTACATTTGAAAAAGAATAGGGTTTCAGGCACACTTTATCCTGAAATTTAACTTTTTTGATAAGAGATCAGATTCGTGTTATTGTACTGTTTAAAGGGATCAGAAACTCTTTTTGCCCCCTTTTCCGATTCCTTTTTATATTGTGGTACATATAGTTTCCCCGGGGAGGAGCCTGCTTCATCAGTTTCTACAACGGGATAAAGCCGGGATGGGGTCAAAGATCAAATTAGGTAATGCCTTGCAGTTGGATTTTTGTTGTCATAAAATGTTAAATAAATCATTTTTGTTAAAAATTCATATTTCCCTCAATATTGATCAGTACAAATGTATTTTTATCTGTTCTTGATTTAGAATTTTGGAATCCGGAATTAGAATACATGAAGGATAAAATATTCATTGGTGTCCGGTAAAATATTTTGTGATTACCTAAACACTTTTATTTTTGTGG